>JBEGMB010000312.1:0-11528 GCA_041183245.1 Bacteroidota bacterium | reverse complement strand
TAAGCGCCACTAAAGAAAAGAGTAATGTTTTTTTCATGGGTTAATTTAGTTTTTGGGTCACGTAAAAATAAAGTAAAAAATTTATTTATCCTTTTCTTTCTTTTAGAAATGGCAGTGATTTTCTAAAATCCGTCAGTTGGTCATATGAAATAGACCGAACAACCAAGCACTCTTTATCTTGAATCGGCGGTTCCACATAACTGCCATCGGCCGCAATTATACATGAATGACCATTATAATCTATTTGATTTCCATCAACACCAACTCGATTCACTGCGGCTACACAACACTGATTTTCTATCGCTCTGGCAACTAACAACGAATCCCAATGGGAAATTCTACGGCTCGGCCAATTTGCCACATATAATAACAAATCATATACCGGATTGCCATCTCTAACATGGTTTCTGGCTCCTTCAGGAAAACGAAGGTCAAAACAAATTTGAAGGTTAATTTTCCAACCTTTAAATGAGACGATGATTTGACTATTTCCAGATTCAAACACCGCATCTTCACCGGCAAACGCAAATAAATGTTGTTTGTCGTAATGTGCCAGTACAATTCCTTCTGAAACAAACACTCCTCGGTTGTAGAATTGTCCATCAGACTTAATTAATAAAGACGTGTAGAACGCTGTATTATAGCGGAGAGATTGTTCCTTCAACCATGAAATGGATTCGGATTTTTCCCAGTCTTCAGCGTGTTCCTCAGCGTTCATGCTAAATCCTGTAAAAGCCATTTCGGGAATTAATATTAAGTCGGCGCTGAATTGTTTTTTTAGTGCATATTCAATCCGATTTCTATTTTCTTGTGGATTTTGCCACGCTTGGTCAAACTGCAGTAAGCCAATGATTAAATCTTGCATAGTTTCTCTAAGGCTTTGGTGAGTGTTTCTTGATCTTTTGCGAAACACAAGCGAATGTGATGAAGGTCTTTTTTAGATTTATAAAACACCGAAAGAGGAATGGCGGCCACCCCATGTTCTTTAATTAACCACATGCAAAAATCCACATCGTTTTCAGTTGAAATCTGACTATAGTCTACCGTTTGAAAATAGGTGCCTTCACAGGGTAAGCACGTAAATCTACTCGCCGACAATCCTTGTCTAAAAAACATCATTCGTTCTTCATATTCGGTTCGAATCAACAAGGGATTAAAGGTTGGTAAATACCTGGAAATCGCATCTTGCATTACTGAATTCACGCTGAACACTAAATACTGATGCACATTTAATATCCGCTGCATTAAGTGTGTTGGAGCGCACAAATACCCCATTTTCCATCCAGTAACCTGAAGTGTTTTCCCAAAGGAAGAGACCACAACGGAACGCGTTCTTAAGGCTTCGTAAGCTCTTACCGAAATATGTGCACTTGAATAGGTTAAAAACTCATACACCTCATCAGAGAGTATCGTAAGATTTGGATACATAGAAACTAAGTGTATAAGCTGTGAAAAATCTTCGGGAGACCAAACACGTCCGCTTGGATTATGTGGACTATTGATAATAAGCAGCCTTGTTTTTGAGTTTACCGCCGAAGTAATTGCTTGCCAATCAGGTAAAAAATCTGGCCCAAGTTCAACATGAACCGGCGTTCCGCCCACCAATAACACGGGAGTTTCGTAACAATCGTAACACGGGTCTAAAAGCACCACCTCATCCCCCGTGGAAACCAAGGCTTGAACTGTCGTAAAGATTGCTTGTGTCGCGCCGGCAGTAATTAAAATTTCATCGGTCGTAATTGGAAATCCGTTGTTTTGTTCAATCAAGTCTTTAATTGCCTTTCTTAGGGTCAACTGACCTTGATAGGGTGCATATTGATGCACTTCACCTTGAGCCGCCTCAGAAACTGCATTGCGCAGGGCTTGGTCTATGGGAAAATTCGGAAAACCTTGTGCTAAGTTTATGGCCCCATATTCATTCGCTAATTGCGACATAACTGAAAAAATACTCGGGGTAGATGGGGTGGATTGGGTTGCCATTAATGAGTAAGGAAATAAGATAAATAAATGTCTTTACCTTCTTGGATATCACTAGAAGTTGGGGTTAATAACACGTCAGGTTCTATTGGTCTATTGCTTGGGTCTTGGGGTGAATTAACTTTCATGGTTGAAATCATAATGGGTAGTGCGGTATTATTTAAATATATGGTAACCGGATTAGCAAACGTACCGGTATAGGTTCCTGTTGCGGGTGTACCCACAATGCTTCCTCTATCGAATGTAGCAAACCATGCTGCAAAATTTGCCGATGCAGACATAGACATCCCGTTAATAAACAAGGTACACTTGCCTCTGAATTCTTGCTTATACCGATTACTAAGGATTGGTTCATTAAGCACGGTGTCTATCGTACCTTTCGGGCTGTTGTAAAAATCCCATTCTTGAGCGATTGCCCCGTTCGGATAGTAACGCTTAGCTGTTTTTTTGAAGCGCCATTTTTGAACCTTCGACAACTGTTCAAATCGGTCATAATCACTCCGCTTGTACACATAATGGTTACTATATTTTGTTCCCTCTGGTGTTAGAAAACTCATCAAATACTCTTGTAATAGAATATATCCTCCCGTGTTGTTTCTTAAATCTATCGCTAAGGATTCAATGGAATCCGCTTTAATCTTTTTGAAAATCTCATCCAAGCGTTTTTTAAAAGAGCCTATCGACGCAGGAGAGAATGATGAAATGCATAAGACCGCTTTCTTGTCGTAGTGTTGATACGTAATTTGGGCATTATCGCCTAAAAACTCTGGAGAATTTAAAACCTTTCGTAAACGCGGACTCTTAAACTCTTTCATGACCGTGTCCCCTTTATAAACATAGGTTACCGTGGGGGTTTTCATTGGGCTTTGCAGGTTTATTAAACCCGAAAGCACATGGGAAGACAATTCTTCTTGCGCATTTGAAGTGTAAGCCTCTATTGGGGAAAACGCTAATGCTGTTTTAACCATATGCTGTGGTTCTAAGTGATTAAAAGCTAACAATTCAGAACCAACAGGAAAACTTGATTTCCATGCTTTAGCGATTAAAAACTTTTCGTTCATTTGAGTAATCCAAAACGGAAGATAGTGTCGAGAATACCGATCATAAGATAACAGCTCGCGCACATTAAAAAAGGTATGCGAATCCCTAATCTCTAATAAGTAATCATTTAATATTTGACTAAACTCAAGCAGTGTCCTTTCTGTGCTACATCTTTGAATTGCACATATAAACGCAGAATCCAAAGACCGAGAAGACGTATATCGATACAAATCAGGGTGAATTTCTAAGAGCCGTTCTTTTAACTCTTTCAAATCTTCAATTAATGCGCCGGAACAGATTTTTTCCTGTGTAGGGTTCGTATTATGCCTAAAAACAAAGGATTTACAAGATTGTGCAAATCCAAAAGTTAGGAGCATCGATAAACACAAGAACAATAGAATCTTACGCATTATTCACAAAAATAGAAAAGCTTCGCGTGTAGCTTAGATTATGAACATATTAATTTTATTTATAAGAGATGCCGAATGGGTATATTTTTTAATTTAACACCCAAAAGATTATGGAGGTTTTGATTGTTGGAGGGACAGGATTTATAGGCCAAGCGCTCCAAAAAGCACTTGAATTATCTGGAATATCCTGTAAAATTCTCACCCGACGCCCTACCGAAACCTATCATGTTTTTTGGGATCCGTTAAAAAAAGAGTTGGATACTTCTACGCTTGGATCAATTACCCACATTATTAATTTAGCCGGGGCAGGTATTGCAGAGAAGCGATGGTCTAAGGAACGGAAGAAAGAACTAATTAATTCGAGGGTCGATGCGACACAGTTCCTTTATAATGAATGCTCCAAACATTGCCCGTCTCTTGAAGGCTATGTCGGGATTTCTGGAGTAAATGCCTTCGGATTTGATTATTCCTTATGTTACAATGAAACCCACCCCTTTGCAACAGATTTTTTGTCCAGCCTAGTAGAGCAATGGGAAGAAGCACACCGCCTGTTTGATAAACTCCCCTCTTTCAGCATCTTTCGTCTAGGAATGGTCTTGTCTAGCCAGGGAGGTGCCTATCGAAAAATAGCGGCCCCGATGAAATTTTATATGGGGGCTGTTCCGGGCAGCGGAAAACAGCTTGTTCCTTGGATTCATTTAGATGATGTGGTTGGCTTTATAATGTATGTTCTTAAAGGTAAATCTGTCGGTTTAATTCATGTGGTTTCGAATAATTCAAGTATGAAGGAATTAACACAAACAATTGCCCTTAAAGAACATTCGAAAATCATCCTTCCGAATATTCCAAGCTTTGTAATTCGTTTAATATTTGGCGAAATGGGTATGTTATTAACGGAATCGCTTCGGATTGACCACACAAAACTCACCCAAACCACTTTTAAAACCCGTTTTAACCAACTTTCAGATTTAATCAATGAAAAAGAAAACTAAAATTTTCGTGTTAGACACCTCGGTGTTAATTCACGACCATCATGCAATCATTAATTTCAAACAACATGATGTCGCTGTTCCAATAACTGTGTTGGAAGAATTAGATAAGTTTAAACTTGGGAACGACACAAAGAATTTTTCAGCGAGAGAAGTAATTCGGTTTATTGATAAACTGGTTGGAAATGAACGGCTAAGTAATTGGATCGCGATTGAATCGGGCTTAGGGAAATTTAAAATCATTATGGACCATGATCCAAAAATGATTAATGCCGAAACGGTCTATGCCTCATCAAAAAATGACCATAAAATAATCAATGCGGCGCTAATCTTACAAGAAGAGTTTCCAACACGAAGTGTAGTGCTAGTAACCAAAGATATTAACCTGAGAATCAAAGCAAAGGCCTTAGGTGTGGCTGCAGAAGATTATGAAACCGGTAAGGTATACGAACTTAAAAATGATTTAGCACCGGATTATATTATTGACCATGTGGATAGCGACATCATCCGGGAAGTGTTTACCCGAGGAACCTGCGAAGAACAAGGAATTCTCGGTTCCTTAAAGCGAACCAATGGCTATTATATTTTAAAAAATGGTAAAACCTCTTCGTTGGTTTACTACAACCAAACGTCTGGGATGTTGGAACGCATCGAGAAGGAGTTTGTTTATGGAATTAAACCAAAAAACGCAGAGCAGGCCTTTGCCTTACACGCGCTAACGAATCCAGAGATCAAACTGGTTGCCCTTCAAGGGGTTGCTGGTACGGGTAAAACACTTCTTGCCTTGGCTGCCGCGTTAGAGCAAGAAAAAAAGTTTAATCAAATCATTTTAGCGAGACCCATTGTGCCCTTATCTAATAAAGAGATTGGCTTTCTTCCGGGAGACGCCAACGACAAAATCAGTCCGTACATGGAACCCTTATGGGATAACTTAAAGTTTATAAAAGCACAATATGGGGAGCACGAGAAAAAGCACAAGGCAATAAGTGAAATGGAAGAAAACAAGAAAATTGTAATCACCCCACTTGCATTTATTCGAGGTAGAAGTTTTTCTAACATCATGTTCATCATTGATGAGGCGCAAAATTTAACGCCTCATGAGATTAAAACCATCATTACTCGTGCGGGTGAGAATACAAAAATTGTATTCACCGGTGATGTCCATCAAATTGACACCCCATATTTAGATGAGTATAGCAATGGGCTTGCGTATTTAATTCAGAAAATCAAGAATCAACCCTTGTTTGCGCACGTAAAACTTGAAAAAGGTGAGCGCTCTGAATTGGCAAATCTTGCGAACGACTTGCTTTAATTACGAAAGGATTTGCTCGTTTTCAACCCGTAAGGTCCGGGCGGGAAATTTTTGTACCATTTGAAGGTCATGAGTAGCCATCAACACCGCGGTATTTTCTTCCTTAGATAATGCGACCAACAATTGCATAATTTCTTCAGAAGTTTCTACATCTAAATTACCTGTTGGTTCGTCGGCAAGAATAATTTTTGGGTCGTTTAATAAGGCTCGTGCGATGGATACCCGTTGTTGCTCTCCTCCAGACAGGGTGTGAGGCATTTGATCCGCTTTTTGTTCTATACCAACCAATTGCAATACACTCATTGCGCGTTTATGGATTTCCGCTTTATCTTTCCATCCGGTCGCCTTGAGCACAAAATATAAATTCTGAATTACTGTACGATCCAATAATAACTGAAAATCTTGAAACACAATACCCAATTTTCGTCGTAAAAACGGAATCTCTTTTTGTTTTATCGTTTTAAGATTATAGCCAGCAATAGACCCTTCTCCTTCTGAAATGGACAATTCGCCATACAGGGTTTTTAATAAGGAGCTTTTCCCGCTGCCCGTTTTTCCGATTAAATAAACAAACTCAGCTTCTGCAACTGATAAATTAACCTCTTTAAGTATGGTTTTTTCTCCTTGACGAATTGTAACGTCCGTTAAACTAATGATTTGCTCCACGTGTCATTTTTTACAAAGATGTAACAGAGAACGAGTCGATTCACAAGCGCACAAAATATCTCTTAACAAAAATGAGTGAAAAACTTTTAACCCAATGCGAATTGAAGCGTTCTGTGCGATATAATTTTGTTCCATGCGAAAAAGTCTCTTTTTTCTATTCTTTATATGGATAGGTGTTGGTTCTTCCTTCTTTGGGCAAGAAACAATCAAAACAACTTCTATTTATCGCGATTACCATCGCGCATGGGAGTTGTATGAAAAAAGTCAATTCACTGCGGCACGTATTGAATTTGAAAATTTCATCAAGCAACCGCTCGACCGAAATGACCCGTTCATAATTAAGGCTTATTATTATCAGGGAATGTCCGCGTTGGCGCTGTATAACGACGATGCCATTTCATTGCTCAGTAGATTCAACCAGACATATCAAGAAAATCCATACAAAAACACCATTAACGTTGAAATTGGTAATTACTTTTTTCAGAAAGAGGATTATACCGCTGCAATTCCTTATTATGAGTTGGTCAATAGTTCAGCATTAGATTCTGTAAATAAAGAGGTTTATTTTTTCAAAAAAGGATATAGCTATTTTATTGAGGGTCAACAAAAAGAGGCATTAAATGCGTTTAAAGAAGTTAAAAACTCCGCCGGTCAATATGGTGCGATTAGCTTATATTATTATGCGCATTTAAACTATACCCTTGGAAGCTTAAACGAATCAAAAAGCGCCTTTCACCGCCTGAAATACCAGCCGGAATTCACCACGATTGCTCCGTATTATATTGTCCAAATAAATCACAAACAAGGGTTATATGACAGTGTCATTGCCTATGCACCTTCGGTATTGGATACGGCAGAATTAGGAAACTACAACGACATCGTTCACTTATTAGGAGATTCATATTTTAAACTTAACCAGTATAAAGAGGCCGCGCAAAATTTATTGATTTATGACAAGCGAGCGAAAACTACAAGAATAGACGATTATCAACTTGGTTTCTCTTTAATGAATACCAACCGAGGGGAAGAGGCCATTACCTTTTTGGAGCGTGCCGCAAGATTTGATGATAGCCTTGGCCAAACAGCGATGTATCATATCGCTAATTGTTATTTGAATGCAGACAAGATGTTGCCCGCAAGAAATGCATTTGAACGTGTTTCTAAAATGACGGCAAAACCCATGTTGGCGGAAGATGCATTGTATCAATTTGCAGTAATTTCATTTAAAATCGACATCAATCCATATGATGAATCTGTAAGAGCGTTTGAGGATTATTTAAAAAAATACCCGAATTCGAATCGGAAATCAGATATATTTCAATACTTAGTTAATGTGTATGCGTCAACCAGTAACTATGCTAAAGCCTTGGAGTCCCTGAATAAAATTCCAAACAAAGATGCTCAACTTAAAAGCGTGTACCAAACGGTTGCATTTAACTACGGGGTTGATTTGTATCAAAAATCATTATTAGACTCTGCGTTTAACACCTTTGGATTGGTGGATAAATATCCAAACGAACCAGAAATAATGGCGAAAGCTAAATTTTGGCGAGGGGATATTTACTTCAAAAAAGCGAAATATAAAGAAGCGATTACGGAATTTAAAAAGTTCTTAGCTGCACCTTCGGCTAATTTATTAGAAGAAAAACCCGATGCATATTATAGCATAGCTTATGCCTATTTAGAACAAGACCAATTAACGGATGCCCTTGAATATTTCGGTATTTACCTTCAATCTAAACCCCAAAATGCAGAAAAAAAGCTTGACGCTATGTTCCAACTTGCTGACGGGAATTATTCTCAGGGTAAAGATGAACAAGCCATTAAATATTATAAAGAAATCCTAGCAAAAAAAACAGAACAAGCTGATCGCGCTTCATTTTACTTAGCAAAATCATATGGGTATAATAAGCAACCCCTATTGAAAATATCAACCCTAGAAGAGTTAACTGCAGATTATCCAAACTCAAAATACATTCAAAATGCATCGTATGAATTAGCCATGAGCTACAAGGCCCAATCGGATTTCACTAAATCTTTTGAAGGGTTTGAGCGTTATGTGCTGAATTATCCAAAATCGCCTAAAGTGATAAACTGCCGGATAGAAATGGCAGACATTTACTATAAACAATGGAAATATCAACTGGCAGAAAGCGCGTATCGATCGATATTATTGGAATATGGGAATAAAAAAGACATCTGTGCTGTGGCAGCAAAAGGACTAATGGATGTATATGTTGCAATGAAAAGCCCTGAACGCGCCGAAGAGGTGGCAAACGAATACGATTGCGCTGGTTTATCTGCCGACGAAAAAGAAAACCTCTATTTTAATCCAGCATTACAGAGTTACGTAGATAGTAATTATGTGGAGGCCATTCCTAAGTTTAATCAATATTTATCCAAATTCCCGAATGGAAAATTCTCCCAGGATGCACATTTTTATGCAGGTAATGCCTGTTTAAGATTAAAAGATACACTAGCCGCCTTGCCTCATTACGAAGCGTATTTAGCCGGTCCAACAGCAAGCTATTTTGAACCCGTAGCTTTTAAAATTTCTGCCTATTACTACGAAAAAAAGAACTACGAGTCCGCACGAATTTATTACCTCAAACTGGAACAATACGCCTCAAAACCGAATAACATTAATGCCGCAAAAATTGGATTAATGCGTTGTGAGTTTCTTCTAAAAAACTACCAAGAAGCAAATAATTATGCAAAACAGGTTCGAGAAATTAGCGGATTAAATCAACCCTTAAAAGTGGAAGCAGAATACGCTTATGGAATGAGCGCTTTTTATCTAAATAACTACAGTACAGCAGAACCTTCTTTGCGGTGGTTAGTTAAAAATACCGGAACGATTAAAGGCGCTGAAGCGAAATACACCCTTGCGGAAATTCAATTTAAAAATAACGTACTTGACTCTGCTGTAATCCTTGTTAAAGAATTACTTAAAATGAAACCGAGCTATAATTACTGGGTAGCCAAAGGCTTAATTCTTCAAACCAAAGTGCATATGCAACTCGGAGAATTATTAGAAGCAGAGCAAACCATAACCTCCGTTATTGACTTCTATCCAATTAAAGAAGAAGATGGGATTTTAACTGAAGCAAATGCCCTTAAACTGGAGATTGAACGCTTAATGAATCCAACGAAAACAATTGAAAGTGATCCACAAAAAACCATTGACATTAAACCCGAATAACATGAAGTACTTTTTGATTTTATTGATTGGGGGTTGGAGTTCTTTGCTTTTTGCTCAGTCCGATGTGTTTGAAACGGATGGAAAGGGAAATAGAGATATTGAACGTACGCATCGAATCGCTTCTTCTCCAAAAATTATTGACTCCATTAAAACATCAGCCGTTCCTAATCGCGCCTTGCTTGGACCAAAATTAACTATGAAAATTCAAGTGGATACCATACAAGCTGCAACAATAGAAACGGAACAGTTGCTTGAAAAATACTATCCCTTTTATTTAAAATTAGGCATGGGATCCACCTTAATGCCCTTGGGTGAGTTTTATGTTAATTCTACCCGGTCCCGATCAAATTACTATGGACTGCATGTAAAACACCTGAGTTTCTTTGGAGATATAAAAACGCGTGACAAGCAACAACTGGCGCCGGCTGGCTTTGACCAAACCAGCGTTCAAGGCAATTTTGAAACATTTCAAAAGAAGTATACACTTCGTACAAATTTAAATTATACAAACCATGGTTTTCACTATTACGGATTAACCCAACCCGAAGTAGATAAAGATTCGATTGCACAACGGTACCAACTGGTTAATGCACATGCAGACATCAGAACAAATCGGGGCGACACGGGCGTGTTCAATGTACAAACCACGATTGATTTTAGATATACGGGGACGGGTTCGCCTATGGTAGATAGCTTAAAAGATTGGCGCGCAAAAGAACAAGGGTTTAATATCAATGGCTTAGGATACCTTCGTTCTGGAAACAATATGTTTTATGGCAATCTCGGTCTTAGATACAACGGATATGCATATGGAATTCAAGATTCTATATTAACCCTTTCAGATAGTGGGATCGTTCGGAAAAACACCATCCTAGATATTAATCCTGGAATTAAAAGTACCTTGTTGAATAACAAACTAATGATTGATGCGGGGTTTAGAGTAAGTGTTGATTTCGCTCAAGAAACCAACGCTTATTTCTTTCCTGCAATCACTATGCAATATGCGTTATCTTCCAACCAATTTGTTCCCTTTATTGCACTTCAAGGACAGGCTAAACAACGTTCTTTAACCGGTTTCTACCAAGAAAATCAGTTTGTATTGCCAAATCTAATTATTCAGAACCAAATTAATCCGTACGATATTCAGCTTGGATTTAAAGGGGTGGCGGCAAGAAAATTTAGCTACGGATTAGCCGCAAACTTCATTAAAGAAAACAACCGGGCCTTTTTTGTTACAGATACCTTAATTTCAACAGGAAACAAATTTACCTTGGTTTATGACTCATTAAATCACACGAAAATAGAAGGACGTCTAGGTTATCAAGCAGACAAGAAACTAGCCATCGATTTAATCGCTCGATACCATTCGTATGAGATGTTCAATGAAGCGAAAGCCTGGAACCTACCACAAGCGGAAGTGATCTTAAATGCTAGCTATAACTTATTCGATAAGTTTTTAGTGAAAGCTGGACTTGATTTGTCTTTTGGACGGTATGCTAAAGTTTATGCATTAGGTGAAAATGTGACCGAACTTAATAATCAATTTGTTTATAACCTAGGGAGTGTTATTGATGGTAACCTCACCTTGGAATATAGATATAACAAACGTATTTCAGGTTTTATACAACTAAATAACATCGCTTCTCAGCGATACCTAAGATTTTATAACTACCCTGTTATGCCGATTTCTGTGTTCGGTGGATTAACAATAAAGTTTTAATTCGTTGTATATCAACAGGTTAATAAATTAAAAATACTATTAAGTAAAGATTTGCGTTTCCTCGCAAATTTTTATTTATGCCTAAACTACTTTTAATTTATCTTGTCCTGTCCCTGCCATTGTCTATATTCAGTCAGGGAACTTACTTTTCTCCCTCCTATCAACTACACCCGGAAATCCCTCCTGGATTTTTAGAAGCAATATCCTATAC
>JBEGMB010000311.1:0-3013 GCA_041183245.1 Bacteroidota bacterium | reverse complement strand
ATTTGACGTGGATTTAGGCGAGTTGCTGATAAAGGGTAGGAATTCAGGGGGTAACCGCGTTACCAAAGAAATTGTTCAGAAGATCATTCAAAAAGAGGTTGGTGGAAGCACGTTGGCTGCTCGCAAAATATGGTACGATGACGTCGTTGGTCGATTGAACGACGAGGGGAGGGGAAGGTTCCTAGGCGATTTCAAAGGGGAGGACCGCATTCTAACCCTTTATCGAAATGGCGATTATCGTTTGAGTTCGTTTGATTTATCCAACCATTTCGACGAGGACATGGTGCATTTGGAAAAATGGATTCCCCGAAGACCAATTTCATGCGTTTACTATGATGCAGAAAAAGAAATTAATTTTGTTAAACGCTTCCTTTGTGAGGTGCAATCCGACAAAAGGGTCTCCTTCATTAGTGAATCGGAAGGATCATACCTACAAGTAGTTTCCACAGCCTATCGTCCAGAAATTCGCGTGATTTTCAATAAGCAACTCAAGGAAACAAAGAACCTTCCGGACCAGGTATTAAACCTTGCCGATCTCATCGATGTAAAGGGCATGAAAGCGCAGGGTAATCAAGTTACCAAAATGAAGGTAAAAGAGATTGTGCTCACCCATGAAATAGCGGAAGGAAAAGAACCGTGGCCCGAAGAAGAACTAAGCTTCGAGATTGAAGGGACTGTAACCGATACCGATAACTCGGAAGCACCAAGCCTTTCGGAAGACGGAAGCATCGAATGGGATATTACCAGCGAAGACCAGCCGACCTTATTCGATTAAAATACCAGTACCTTATGCGAGGGTACATTGTCCTTTACAACCCAATAAATTCCAGAAGGTAGGACTAGGGATAAGGTGTGTTTTCCCGCACTTAGAGGAAGGGATGTAATCGTTGATCCCATCGCATTAACCACGCGGTATGTGCCTTCCTGAAGGCTATTAATAACCAAGTTGTTTCCATCATACCAGGTTTTCCACGAATCTTCAAGCTCGGTGATTCCCGCCGGACCTCCTAAATTTACTTTCGTTACGTAGGTCAGCACATTTTCACAAGAATCATCGTAAATGGCATAGTTTACAAGGCCACGTGTAATGTCGTCGTAACCGTCAAAAATCCCATTTTCAATGACCGTAGAGTCTTGAGAACAGAAGCAATTAAGGTTTACTTGATAATTCTTATCGGTTAAATTTTCAAGATTATGAATGCTATTGTTGCAAATGCTGTTATTATCTATTACGGTGGTATTTGGATCGTAGGCTAAGACTTGGATTCCAATGTCGTTCCCATTAATTTGGTTTTGACTGATGTTCCCTGCATCTCCGATTTTAATGGCAATGCTATTGTTTGTAAAGATATTGTTGGTTATGGTGCAAGCAGCAGTACCTTCGATACCCGTTCCATTGCCATCGAAGTAACAATTATTGATAGTGACACCAGCAGTTTCAGCAAAGCCAAAGGTATTATTGATGAATTGACTATTCTCTACAATCCCTGAAGAGCCTATGATGTTGTTTTGATTTCCTGTGAACGTACAGTTGTTTACGTTAATATTCGAACACCACGTAAAAGAACAGAAGTTATTTGAAAATTGACAATTGTTGGCCGTTAAAGACCCCCCAATAAGTTGAGCGGCTTGTCCTACGCCATTCGATTCGAAAATGCAATTATTGTAAACAAGGTTAGTATTTAGTTGTAGGGCGTAGTTGTTTGACCGAAACAAGCATTCGTCGAAGGTATATGTAGCACTCGGTTCGGCAATGTCGTTGTTTATTCCATACCAAGAGTTATGCAGTTCGAAGCGATTCATTTGTACATTTCCTCCTTGACTACCCTTGATGCGAATGCCTTCCCAATTGTAGAATCCCGTTGCGGTATCCGAACTAGTAAAGACAATGGGTGCATTAACCGATCCATTTGCAATCAAACTTCCCCTAATTTCTAAGTAAAGGAAATTACCGGTGTTGAAACTGTAGTCTGCACTAACAATTACTTCAACCCCGGGTTCAATCGTGAGGGTTCTATTCGGAAATACTACGACAGAACCTGTCATTAGATACGGACTTCCTGCGAGGGTCCATGTGGTATTTTGGTAAATACCTCCTGAAACCGTTGTTTGGGCAAAAAAGGATACTGAAGATAGCATGGAGAGGGTTATCAAAAGTGCTTTCATATGATTTTTATTTAAAATTTAGAGAGTTTTATAGATACAGGATATTGATTGATTCGCTTGATGATGTAAAATCCATTCGAAAGATTCGATACATCGTATACATTCGTTTCAACTGCGTTTAAGTGATACGTTTTTCCTTGCATATCGCTTAAGGTGAGTTCCGAAATTGGAGTATTCGATAATATATGCAACTGGTCACTTACCGGGTTTTCAATTTTCAGATTCATGTCGAAGGTTGTTGATTCGTTGCCTGCGATTCCGTTGAATTTTAACACGGTAGTAAGAATAGTGGTGCAAGAAGTATCAAATACTTGATAGTTTATCAGTCCTTTCGTAATGTCGTCGTAACCATCTAGGAGATACTGTTCGATGCCAGTTGAATCCAAGCCACAAAAACAATTGCTTAGCAGGGAATAATTCACATTGGTGTTATTATCGACACTAAAGTTGATGTTGCTGCAGATTTCATTGTTTTGAATAATTGGAGCATTCGTTGCACTGCTTATATCCGATATCCGAACTCCGCCTATGTTGTTGTTGATTTGATTGTTCGTTAGCGCAGTGAGTACGGATATATTTACCCCTAACTCGTTATACTCGATGACGTTGTTTTTTATTTCACAAGAATAAGATCCTTGAATTGCGATGGTATTATCTAAAAAAGTACAGTTTTCAATGGTGCCGTTGTTGGGGCCACTCACCGCTGTGCCGTTGTTTTGAAAAATGCAGTTGGCAATATGCATTGAATCGAATACACCCGAAGAAAAAACCACAGCGTTTACGTTCTCCAGGAACGTTGAGTTATTCAACGTGAAGGCAGTACTGTAGGCATTAATTGCCGTACCAT
>JBEGMB010000310.1:0-9695 GCA_041183245.1 Bacteroidota bacterium | reverse complement strand
GTAAAAAAGGTGGTTTTTTTGCATCCAAGGGGTACAAAAATTTAATGAAGTATGTATATGGTTACGGTGCAGCGATCGTAATTATTGGGGCCTTGTTTAAAATTCAGCATTGGCCAGGAGCTGACATTATGTTGATTGCCGGTCTATCTACAGAGGCTATTATCTTTGGTCTATCAGCTATGGAACCACTTCACGCTGAGCCAAATTGGGCTGTATATTATCCATACTTATTGCCTGAAGATGAGCGCCCAGAAGGTCAAGATGTTAGTGCATTTCCAAAGCCTCACGAAATTGGCGGTGGTAAAGGTTCTGGAGGGACAACTGAGATGGTAGCTGAAATGATGGAGAAAGCGAAAATTGATCAAGCGTTATTAGACCGTCTTGGAAATGCCATGCGTGATTTGAGCCACAATGCAGAACAATTAAAAAGCGTATCTTCTGCAGCATCTGCAACGGATTCATACGTTTCGTCGTTGGAAGAGGCGGCGAAGAAGATGTCAACGTTGACTGATTCTTATGAGAAGGCCTCTGCGTCGATTGCCGGAATGACATCAAATACAGAAGAGGGGGCATCATTTGGTGAGCAAATGCAAAAAGTATCTACGAATTTGGCGGCACTTAACAATGTGTATGAATTGCAACTTCAAGGTTCATCAGCACATTTAGAGGCTACTCAAGGATTCCAAAAACAAGTTGCAGATATGATGCAAAATCTTTCTGCTTCAGTTGATGACACTAAACTGTACCGTGAAAACATGGCTCTGTTGGCTCAAAATCTTACGGATTTGAACAACGTATATGGCAACATGTTGAAGGCAATGAAATCATAACACAACCTATCATTTAGATAATTCTAGTATTAATTAATTAACATTAAATAAAATGGCAGGTGGTAAGGAAACGCCAAGGCAGAAAATGATCGGTATGATGTACCTGGTATTAACTGCACTTTTGGCCTTAAACGTAGCAAAAACTATTCTTGATGCCTTTGTGGCGATCGAGGAGAATATACAGTTGGCAAATATAAATGAAGTTGGAAGGGGAGATGAAAAAATAGACCTCATCAAAGATAAAGCCGAGGGCAATGAAAAATCGGATAAAGCTATTTATGTCTACAAAATGGCTCAAGAAATTGATAAGGTAACTGCCGAGCAAATTCAATTAATCGACCAAGCAAAATTATTGGTATTAATGGAGTGCAAAGAGGATATCAAAACTGCACCTGAGGCGGACGAGAAAGCAGAAGCAATTGTAGTGCTTGAAAAGGATCGTACTCAGATGAAGTTAGATTTAAATCCAACTAAGCCTGGAGTGAAAAATAATCCGTTCCCAATAAGACCAATCCGCATGAACCTACACCATGTTGAAGGAAAGGATAAATACGACGAAGGAATGCGCGTAATGGGAATTGCCAGTGATGAAGGGTTATTGAATCCAGACCCGAAAAAACATGGTGCTATGATATGGAATGGAATGAAAAATTATCGTAATTTCCTTTGTAACAAAGTGGTAGAAGTATCTAATTACGTTGCAAAATTAGATACTTTAAAAGACAAAAAAGGAAAACTTATCAAATTTTCATTTTCAACTCCAAGTGATGATAAGGTCAAAGAATTCAAAAACAAAGGAGAATTACTTGCGATTTTGGAGCCGAATTTAAAGTCGTTTATTGTAGATCAAAGTCCGGTTGATGAGTATTCTGTAATTAAGGATGTTTATATAGGGTTAACGAAAAGCCAGCTTGTTAAAGAAGGAGAAAAATCTCTTCATTGGATTGGAAAAACTTTCGATCACGCGCCTTCAGTTGCCGTTCTAGCGTCTTTGTCAAGTATTCAAAAAGATATTCTTTCTGCACGTTCTGTGGCGATAAGTTATTTGCAAGGCAAAGTTGGAGCCGGAGAATATTCCTTTAACAAGGTAATGGCTTTGGCTTATCCAGATCAAGCTGTGGTAAATGGTGGAGAAGAATTTACAATGTCCGTTTTAATGGCGGCTTTCGATTCGGAAAGACAGCCAGTGGTTAATCCTGAGCAAGGAACAGCGATGGCGGCTCGCCAGGGAGTGGGTATTGTTAAACTCCGTGCACCAAACAGCGGAGAAATGAAATTAACTGGAACAGTGACTATTCGAAAGAAGAATGGACAAGAGAAAACGGAACGCTATGAAACTAAAGTGGTGGTTGTGCCTCCAATGGGGACAGTTACCTTGCCAGAGTTTAGCATTATGTATCGTGGTTATTCCAATAAAGTGACGGCAATAGCCGGTGGATCCAAAGGCGAATCTACGATTTCTGTTGTAGGGGCCTCATCTGTTCCAAGTACTTTCAACGTAAACGGACAAAATTATAAAGGTTGGTTAGTTAAACCAGGAGCCGGAAATAGTGTAACCGTAACTGTTAATGGTAAAGATTCGCAAGGTAATTCTAAGGCTTTCGGAAAGTTCACCTACAAGGTGAAACCATTCCCTAAACCCCAAGTTTCAACAACGAAAATTTCAAAATCAGCGGGTGCTAGATTGGTGGTTTCTTTAGGTCCAGATTGTCCAATTGGTAATGTGAATTTTGTTATAAAAGGAGGTGAGGTTCAATCTGGAGACGGAGTTCCATTTTCAGGAGCGGTAATTCCGGGGTCCGCAGTAGCAAAAATTAAACCAGGAAAACGCGTTGGTGTAACTGTAAGTGTTGTTAATTCTGTAACCGGTGTTACTGAATTGATTTCAGGTACATTAACTGTAGGTCCATAATTCAAATAAGATGAATAAGTTATTTTCTTTTATATTGGTAAGTCTTGTTTGTGCAAGCGCGATAGCTCAACCTGGAAATGATGTATTAAGAGGTCCTCAAAATACATTACCGGATGGTGTAATTGATGGAGTAGTCGTAGAAGACGAGGTTCCAGTAAGGAGTCGTGTAGAATACGAATACGTGCGCTTGGCCGATTATGCCCAGTCTTGGAGAGTATATTCCAGGATTGATGCCAGAGAGAAAGTAAATACCAAGTTATTCTATCCATATGATTTTTTCACTGATAATTACCAGTTTCCAAAGACGAGAAGTGAAATAACAAATCAGGGTTGGGTAAGGAATCAAGAACGTTGGTCATTGTGGACAATAATTGCAAATCATATAATTTTAGGTGATTTAACTGTGTTCAAAGTGAGTAGTGATGAAAATCCCTTAATTGAAGATGGTTACCAGTTAAAATATCCTATAGTTCAAAAAACCAAGGATGACTTTTTTACCAACGCAAAGTATCGCAGTGCAATTTCAAAAACGCTTAGCTATGGGGCTAAAGGAAAGGATATGACTATTTCTCGTCCGGTGAGTGAAGATGAATGGATTGTTCAAAAATCTGGTTCTTCATACAACGCATGGTTAGATTCTTTATTGAATGATCCAAATGTGTTGAGAACCGATGATGGGCTATCAGATTATGAAGCCTTAGAACGTCGTCATTTAAGCGATTCAGTCTTTCTAAAACAAGCGTGGGAGTCTGCTGCAGATGGTATGGCGCTAAAGGAACCAGATGTGGTGAAATTTGTAAATTCTCAAGCAATTACAGCATATAATATTAAAGAAGATTGGTTCTTTGATAAAGAGCGATCTATGCTTGACAAGCGTATTATATGTATCGCACCAGTTGCAAGATTTAAGTATGATTCAGAAAAGAATCGCTCCGGAGTTGAAGAGCAAGAGGAAATCGTTCGTTATTCCAACTTTATTGGCGTTTCTTCTACAGGAGCATTGGAAGTACTAGAGGACGGTCAACCGTCTGAATTTACTGAAGAGTTCGTAGAATTAGAAATGTTCTGGCTTTACTTCCCTCAGTTGCGACATGTATTGGTGAATTATTATGTATACAATGAGCAAAATGATGCTTATAGAATGTCTTATGATGATTTATTCTGGAAACGCATGTTCTCTGCGCGTATGTACAAGAAGACAGATCAGTACGATCGCAGTGTGGAAGACTACCGCTATGGCGTAGATGCTTTATATGAGGCAGAAAAGTTCAAAGAAACCATGAGAACGTGGGAAACTGACCTTTGGAATTATTAATTCGTTGATAATACGTTTTAAACCCCGGCAATCGTCGGGGTTTTTTGTTGCTCAATAACGAGGTTTTATTTACCTTTATAAAAAACCTACATCATGAGAATTTTTATCCTTTTTTGCCTTTTATCGGCCTTTAGTTTATCTGGTTTAGCGCAGTCCTTTCTGCCAGGTGTTTTGATGTTTCAATTGAAAGGCGATATTCAGCCCAATCGCTTGAATCAAAAACAAACAGATCCCAATCAATTTTCCCTTAAGGAAGAGTTGAACAACTATCCATTCCTTAAGACAATTTTTCAGGATGCAGGTGTTACCGCCTTAGAGCGACCGTCGTATTTTACCTTGAAACCTTCGTTGATGAACATCTATCGCATCTATTTTACGGATGATGCGCACATCAACTCCTACCTAAATCAATTGCAAAAAGTAGCAGACGTGCTTTATGCAGAAAAAGAACCCATTTACTCTACGGGTTTCGTCCCTAATGATCCGAGTCATACGGGAACAAATAAGTGGTATCATACCCTAGTCGGTTCTGAAAATGCATGGAACATTACCCAAGGGCGCACCCAAGTGAAAGTAGCCATTGTAGATAATGCCGTATATTCAACCCATTCAGACTTGACTGCGTTTAAACAATATGATGTGGCCGATAATGATAACAATGCTGCACCTCCTTTGAATTATACCCAAGACCAGGGCTGGTCTCATGGCACACATTGCGCTGGCTTAGCAACGGCGGACATTAACAATGGCGTAGGTATTGCAGGGTTAGGAGGTAATGTCGAATTAATAGGTGTGAAGTGTACACCTAACAGTGCGACCTCATCAGGTTCCGTGTGGTACGGCTATGCTGGTGTTCAGTGGGCTTGTGAGAATGGAGCACATGTGGTTAGTATGTCTTTCGGAGGAACTAGTCCTTCACAAGCGTTTCAAAATTTGATTGATGCTTATCCAAACGTAGTATTCTTGGCTGCAGCAGGTAATAGCAATGTTACCACCTTACATTACCCAGGGGCGTACAACAATGTAATATGTGTAGGTTCAGTAGATGCCAATGATCAGCGTTCAAGTTTTTCAAATTATAATGGAGCAACGCCCTATGTGGATATTGCAGCGCCCGGAGGTTACTCCAACGGAGGTTTGTTGAGTACCGTGTATTCCGCTTCCGGAAATTCGTATGCTAAAATGGGAGGAACCTCTATGGCAACTCCATTTGCAGCAGGCTTAGTAGGTTTAATGTTAAGTGTTAATCCAACCTTAACCCCAGCGCAAGTACTTAGCTGCCTACTGAGCAGTGGTGTAAATATTAATCAAAACATGGGCCCTCGAATTGATGCGCTCGCTGCGGTACAATGTGCCGGCCAAGGATTAGCACCAGGTGCACCAACAGCAAATTTCTTCGCCATACCAACTACCCTATTTGAAGGGGACTCCGTTTTGTTCTATGAAAACTGTGCAAGTGGAGGGAATAACATTACCTCTTACCAGTGGAGTTTTCAAGGCGGTTCTCCGGCTAGCTATAGTGGGATGACACCCCCCTACATCACTTACGCAACAGCAGGAACGTATAATGTTTCACTTACTGTTACCAATTCAGTTACTTCAGATACCGAAATAAAAAATGCATATATCACGGTGAATACTCCTCCTTATGGAAACTGGATTGTACAAAATTCCGGATTCTCAGCTGCGAATCGCGGTGTACATTGGATTTCTATTGTTGATCAAAATGTGGTTTGGGCCACGGCATACGATGGAAGTGGCGCTAATGCCAACGTTCAGCAATTTACCAAAACAACTGACGGTGGAAACACTTGGACCCCTGGAAATATTAATGTTGGGAATGCAGGTTTAGGTATTTCAATGGTTCATGGAATTTCTTCTTCTACCGCATGGTTAGCCGCTTATCCCAACGCTGCAGGTCAACTTGGCGGTATATGGAAAACAACAAATGGTGGCTCAACATGGACCAAGCAAACCACTGCAACCTTTAGTAACGCAGCGTCCTTTACAAACGTTGTTCATTTTTGGGACGCCAATGAAGGCTTTTGTATGGGAGATCCTATCAATGGAGAATTTGAAATTTATCGCACAACCAATGGTGGAACAAATTGGACCTTGGTTTCAGGAGCTAATATTCCCAATCCGTTAAGCGGAGAATATGGTTATACGCGCCAGTTGGATGTAGTAGGAAACAGTGTGTGGTTTTCTACGAATAAAGGCAGAATATTTCACTCAACGGATAAAGGAGCTACATGGGCAGTGTATACCTCACCAATTTTGGATTTTGCAGGGGCTAACATCAGTGCAAATTTTTCTTTTGCCTCTGCCTCAACAGGTTACATCGTAACCAATGGAGGAGCCGTGTATAAATCAACAAATGCAGGATCTACATGGATTCAATTGGCAACTACTGGTCCTGTTTTCTCGAATGGGCTATGTGCCATCGTTAATACAAATACTATTTTCACCACAGGGGCTGCTACCGGCGGTTCAGGGTCATCCTACTCGCTAGATGGTGGATTAACCTGGTCATTAATCGATAATCAACAGCATTTGTATTGTGAGTTTTTAACGCCTTCTATTGGTTGGTCAGGTTGGTTTAATACCAATGCCACAACTAATGGCATGTGGAAATGGAATAATTTGTCCAGCCCGCTTACAGTTCAATTTAACGGTAATCCTTCAACTGTTTGTGTAAATACCCCTGTGCAATTCACAGATCAAACGACCGGTGGAGTTATTAATTCATGGAACTGGAGTTTCCCTGGAGGTTCACCCAGCACCGCTTCAATTGCCAATCCCGTGGTAACTTATGCACAGCCTGGAACTTATGCCGTTTCCTTAACCGTTAGTGATGGCACAAACTTGAGTAGTTTTCAAGATACGGCTTACATTACCGTAGAAACCCTGCCGGCAACACCGGGGGCCATTCAAGGAAATGCCGCTCCATGTCCGAACGCAGTAGAAACGTATTCTGTCGCCAATGACCCTTCTGCATATTACAGTTGGACTTTTCCTGCAACCTGGTTGGGCATGAGTACAACCAATTCCATTTCACTAACCTTGGATAATATACCAGGCATACTTTCTGTAACCGCAGGTAATTCCTGTGGTTCAAGTCCGGCAGCTACCTTGAATATTAATCTCGGAGCACAACCTACTGCTGGATTTACATACACCTTAAATGGCGGACAATTAACCTTAACGAATACCTCTCAGAATGCGAACGGATTTGATTGGAATTTTGGTGACGGAACTACCTCAACACAAACGCAACCAACCCATGTATTTACTGCGCCGGGTACTTATTTCGTAACCCTTATCGCCACAAACGCTTGTGGTCAGTCGGATACCTTAATTCAAGAACTAACGGTATTGGGATTAGAAGATTTAAGTGCCATGGGAATTACGGCCTATCCTAATCCTACCTCAGGACTAGTGACGTTATCAGGCTTAGCAAATTATATTTCCGAAGAGTTGAGTATTATTGATTTACAAGGGCGTATTGTAGATAGAGTCCGGATTGAATCCGATGTACAAGTAATTGCTTTTACCCATGCAGTTAACGGCCTATATTTGATCCGAATTCAAAACGGAGTATTACCTTTGCGACTTCAACGATAATGAATGACAGAGATTAGTGACCGCATAAGTTTCATAGATCACGCATCCAAAACAACGATTGTAATTCTTCCGAAAAAGCAGCCTTGGGTAATTGCACTCATGGGAGCCTGGTTAGGCATGTGGATTACAATAGGCTTAATAACATGGTGGGCATTGTTTGCAATGAAGGTAAACCAGCAGGAGCAAATCATACTATGGGTTTTCTTGAGTTTTTGGGCCTATTATACCATTCGCGTAGGGCGTTCATTTCTTTGGTTGTTGTGGGGACAAGAACTGCTTAAAATTGATGAAATCGGGTTACATATTAAAAGATCAATTCGCACCTATGGTAAAAGTATTCCATATTATTTCGAAAACATAAAAGATCTTTCCTTTGATGTACCTGAAGAAAAATCGTTTCAAACCGTCTGGGAATCTTCGCCATGGGTTAGCGGTGGCGAGCGGTTCTTTTTCGGTTACTATGGTAAAATGATTAAATTCGGAAAGAAATTAACCCAAAAAGAAGCACAACTGCTATCCCAAGTATTAGAAAAACGCCTGCGAAAATATTCAAAAAAATAACCATGTACGGAAAAATTCAACAGCATTTATCTACAGAGCTAACAAGCATCGAAGAAAACGGATTACTCAAGAAGGAACGTATTATTACGACACCTCAAGGCCCCAATGTTCATGTGAGCACAGGTGAAGATGTCGTGATCATGTGTGCCAATAATTACCTCGGACTTTCCTCGCACCCAGAAGTGATTCACGCTGCGAAAAACGCCCTTGATACCCATGGATTTGGGATGTCATCCGTACGATTTATTTGTGGCACTCAAGACATTCATAAAACCCTTGAGCGAAAAATTGCCGAATTTTATGGCACAGAAGATACCATTTTGTATGCGGCAGCTTTTGATGCAAATGGCGGTGTTTTTGAACCCTTGTTTTCTGAAGAGGATGCGATTATTAGCGATGAGTTGAATCATGCCTCCATTATAGATGGGGTGAGATTATGTAAGGCGCAGCGCTACCGGTATCGGCATTCTAACATGGAAGACCTGGAAGAGCAGTTGAAAAAAGCACAAGCCCAACGGTTTCGAATTATCGTGACGGATGGCGTATTTTCTATGGATGGAGATTTAGCTAAAATGGATGAAATATGTGCATTAGCTGAAAAATATGATGCCTTGGTGATGAGTGATGAATGCCATTCCGCAGGATTTATTGGTAAAACTGGACGTGGTGTTCCAGAACATTTTGGAGTTCAACACAAGGTGGATATCGTTACAGGAACCTTGGGTAAAGCTTTAGGTGGCGCTATGGGGGGATATACTACCGGTAAAAAGGAAATCATTGAAATGTTACGTCAGCGTTCTAGGCCATATTTATTTTCAAATTCACTCGCGCCTTCGATAGTTGGTGCAAGCATTAAGGTATTTGATTTATTAAGCAGTACAACAAGTTTGCGTGATAGGCTAGAAGAGAATACCTTATATTTTAAAGAACACATTAAAGCAGCTGGATTCGATATTAAACCCGGTGATTCACCGATTGTTCCAATCATGTTGTATGACGCGGCATTGTCTCAGCAATTTGCAAACGAATTGTTGAATGAAGGGGTCTATGCAATCGGGTTCTTTTATCCCGTTGTGGCAAAGGGTCAAGCACGTATTAGAACTCAAATATCTGCGGCCCACACACGCGCAGATTTGGATAAGGCAATTGCGGCGTTTATAAAGGTTGGGAAGAAACTTAATGTAATTTAATTCAGTTGAAGATTCATCGCCTCATAATTTGGTGTTTTTTGTTTGCCTTTATTGGGCAGCTCAGTATCCCATTTTGTTTCGACAACAAAATCACCCTTGAATGGAGTGATGCCGATGATGATTCAAGTGATACAGAGGATTTTGAAGAAGATCTAGCCATAGAGGCCTCCGTACTAAATCTAATCTATGAATTTTGCTTTATCAATGAAGATCTTCAGGGTTCCAGATGTTGGTACAATGCCAATGTGAAGAATAAAGAGATA
>JBEGMB010000309.1:0-3282 GCA_041183245.1 Bacteroidota bacterium | reverse complement strand
TGTTAATCGTACTATGTGGAAGATTAACATGGATCTATCGTTAGCAAACAATACTTTTACAATCTAAAGTAATGACCACACCAATTCCCTTTACCTTGATCGGCGAATTGATGCAAAAAATTTCACCGGCACAATGGATTGAACGCTACGAAGCGGCGTTTGTGAAGCAATAGAAATAGTATTTTTCCTGATCCATGGAGAACAAAAGTGTATATTCGAGCATACGTCAAAAACCTACGCTTATACAACCAAATAGGTGTGCTTGGAGAAGGTTTATGGCGGGTATAAACTAGTTATGGGAAAGCACAATTCAAAATTCCCTATTTTTGAAAAACTAACTATTGAAAAATGAAAAAGAATTTATTGCTGTTTATAATTTTAATTATTTGTGGAACAAGCTTTTTTGCTCAAGTTCCTTCTTATGTGCCAACAAATGGGCTTGTGGGATGGTGGCCGTTTAACGGAAATGCTAACGATGAATCTGTCAATGGAAATAATGGGACAGTTAATGGCGCGACATTGACAACGGATAGGTTTGGTAATGCTAATAAAGCGTATAGTTTTGATGGGGTTGATGATTTTATATCTTCAAATCCTACGTTACCAAATGGATCCGCTGCAAGAACTGTTTCATGCTGGTTTAATACTACAGCAGGTTCTATACCCACATCTCAATACCCAGATCTTCAAGCAATAACTGGGTGGGGAAATCCCTTTGGAGGTGCAGTGATATTTCCACAGTTTGTTAAAGCACCAGCAGGCAATGCCTATTTCGAATCAGGTTCAAGTGGTAACCAACTATATTCACAATCTGCTGTGAATGATGGCTTTTGGCATCAAATTTTAACTACATACAACGGTGCTGGATCAAGGGTAAAACTATACATTGATGGAATTATTCAAGATTCGACAGGTTTAATTACATTGAATACAGCAAGTAGTTATTTTGGAATTGGGAATATTTCTTGGGCAAACGTTCCATTTCTTGGACAGATTGATGATGTAGGTATCTGGAATCGCGCCTTAACAGATTGTGAAATACAAGATCTTTACAACGCTCAACTAAATTCTGCAATTGGAATTATTGCCGGCATAGACCAAACAGTTTGCGAAGGTGATCCAGTAACTTTAACGGGAACAGGTGGATCAAATTACCAATGGAACAATGGGGTCACCGATGGTCAATCTTTCACCGCCACAGCAAGTCAGGAATACATTGTTATTGGTGAGGATGCCAATGGATGCATAGGAACAGATACTACTCATGTAATAGTTAACTCCCACACTACCGCTACTCAAACAGAAACTGCCCTTGACAGCTACACATGGCCGGTGAATGGACAATCTTATACGCAGAGTGGAACTTATACAGCAGTAATTCCAAATGCTGCAGGTTGTGATAGTACAATTACGCTAGATTTAACGTTGAACTTTACCGGAATTGATGAGAAAGAAAACTCAAAAACACTCATATCCCCCAACCCAGTTAGTGATTATTTTGTGGTAAGTGCATCTGAGGAACTGATGGGAGAAGCATATAGCATCATCGACTTAAATGGTAAAACACTTAAGAAAGGAACTTTAACGCAAAAAGAACAAAAAATAGAAATAGGGAATTTATCTGAAGGAATGTATTTATTCAAGATTAACCATGCAACTGAACAAACATTCCGAATAATTAAAAATTAGCCATCCCATAACAGCGTGCAAGCGCCATTTTTGCGAGTTGTTATGCTAATTAATAAATTAGCGGTTGAGAGTTGTAGCAAAAACGGGCGCCTACACGCAAAACGTTATACGAAATAACCCTAAAACCTCAACGTTAGTTTTATTATGAAAAACAGTCTATGTATTTTAATTCGATGTTCAGTAGTTGCAGTTATGCTTTTAGCATCTTTCACTGCAAATTCGCAATCTAAATTGGATAGCATTTTCGAGTTGTCAAAGAACTGTGCAAGAGTAAAAAATACTTATGAATTAGAACCAACAACAGACAAATCAAATTATGAAATTAATCACTACATATCAGATGAAGGTTTACTTATTATGAGTTTGGAAAATTATTCTACTGACACTCTTGAAATTGAAAATGATTGTGGATTGTTCCACTTTTTTGTTGAATTGAAACAAAATGACTCTATTATTACTCAGAATGTATGGTGTGATTATATCGAATTTAGAAAATACCTTTTAACACCAAACAAAGGAATCAAATCCTGCTTTGGTGTTATTAGTGATGATTGGGTTGGAAAGAAAATTAGAGTAGGTATTCTAGCAAACAAAAAAAAGTTGTTTTCTGAGTGGACTGAAATTAAATAATACGCATAACACCAAATAAGCAAAAGCGCAAAATTCACTATACTTGTTAGGCGCCTTTGCCTATTTGCAAACCGTTATAATGCATTAAAACAAAAACAATGGCACATCCATTACAAACAATTCCGAATTGGGTTCCAAACGTAATGAACCCACGCATTCTATTCATCACTGAAAATTATCCTGGTAACCCCAATGCTGCAAATGGCAATACTTTTTTCTACCGGAGTTTAAATCCAATTATAAATATTCAGGGAAACAACAATTTATTGAACAATATTAAATATTCCTGGTCAAAATGAGGTAGATAAACTTCAGAATTTCTTTGCAAGAGATTATTTCTTAATTGATACTTTCCCGCACGGCCAGAATTTTAATCAAAATTTGTTAAATCAAACGATTCAAAATATTGCATGGCACGATGTCATTTTAAATGATTTAGATTTCCTCAATCCCCAGCAAATTATTATCACATGCGAGAGATCTAATGGTGTTTTACTGCCAATATTGAGAAATAGAGCTTTACAATTAAATATGCCCAATATATTCAACGCTTTAGTTTCGCCGTTAAATACAAATCATAACATTTGGAATCCCTATTTTGGAATTCCAACAACAAGTGAGGTATTCAAAAGTCCTTCTGATAGATGGATTCATAATCAACGGACAATTCATGGCAGACTAATTTTTGGTTTTAAATCACAAATCGAAACCGTGATACAGATAGGTCATTTAAATCCTTAACGCATTATAACAGCATGTAAGCAATATTGCCTTGCCGCAGTCGCAACACAAGGCAACATCGCCTAAACGCAAAACTTATTGCCAAGTTTTAAAGAAAATTGTCTAATAGTGAATCGATAATTATAATACGAATGAAGATAAAAAACCTATACCTTACAATTGTATGTCTATTTACAGCGATAAGTAGTTACTGCCAGGGAAATCCACCTTGGAATAATCCAT
>JBEGMB010000308.1:0-14973 GCA_041183245.1 Bacteroidota bacterium | reverse complement strand
CTTGATACGGCGATCCAACGTAGCATACTAATCGAACACAACAAAGAACGCAAATTACTTAATATTCCAAACCTTACATGGAATGAAGAGATTGCGTCATACGCGGAAGAATGGGCGCTGCAACTGGCGGAAGAAGATAACAGCATTCATCACCGCAGTGGAGACAATTATGGTGAAAATATTTCATGGATTTCTAGCATGCCGGATGACATATCGGAGGGCGTTGCCATGTGGAATGAAGAGAAAGTATATTTTAAATATAAACCCATTGGAAATGATTGGGCCAAATCTGGTCATTACACCCAAGTGATTTGGAAAAACACCACCCAAGTAGGTTGTGGTTGTGCGGTGAGTCAATCCGGGGCATTTTTCTTCGTCTGCAATTATGATCCGCCCGGTAATTATATAGGACAAAAACCTTATTAACATGAAACCATTTATTGTAATTTGCTTACTTTCGTTTTGTCTTTTTGCATGCAAATCCTCCAGTGGATGCAATTGCGCTAAAGCACAAACAACCTTAAATAAATAAAAACATGCCCATTTATTACATCTTAGGAGGAATAGCTGTTATCGTTCTTAGTGGACTCTACACTGTAAATCAAGGAACAATTGTTGTAATTACCTTATTTGGAAAGTATAAACGCACCGCAGCACCCGGGTTGCGATTAAAAATTCCTTTTGTAGAGAAAGTATACAAACGCATCTCTTCCCAAAACCAAAGCATCGAAATGGAATTTCAGGCGGTGACGATTGATCAAGCCAATGTGTATTTCAAAAGTATGTTGCTATATGCCGTGATGGACGAAAATGAGGAAACAATTAAAAAAGTTGCTTTCAAATTTATTAGCAACAAAGATTTAATGCAAGCCCTAATCCGCACCATCGAAGGATCGATTCGTTCGTATGTAGCAAGTCAAAAACAATCAGAAATCTTAGGCTTACGTCATGAATTGGTTGAAAGTGTGAAAGGACAAATCGATCACACCCTAGAATCATGGGGATATCACTTGTTAGACCTTCAAATAAACGACATCACCTTTGATGCTGCCATTATGGAGAGTATGAGCAAGGTAGTAGCTTCGAACAACCTTAAGGCAGCTGCCGAGAATGAAGGTCAAGCACTCTTAATCACGAAAACTAAGGCGGCAGAAGCTGAAGGAAATGCGATTAAAATTGCTGCGATGGCAGAAAAAGAAGCGGCAATGCTCCGTGGACAAGGGGTTGCCTTGTTCCGTCAAGAAGTAGCAAAGGGTATGACCGAAGCGGCAGAACAAATGCAACAAGCCAATCTAGACACTAATGTCATCTTGTTTTCCATGTGGACCGAAGCAATCAAGAATTTTGCTGAATACGGTAAAGGAAATACCATATTTCTAGACGGCAGCCCGCAAGGCATGGAAAATACCATGCGCCAGATTCAGGCCATGATGACCGAGAAAGGTCAAGGAAAGTCAAAATAAACTGAGTTTAAAAAAAATCCCTTAACCAAGATTTTTACATTTTTTCACATCTGTTTTAAACAAGTGTTTAATATTTGTGTTTAACTTTGCAGCGCCAAAAGCAAGGATGAACCAAAACGCAGAAGAAAAAATTAAGCAAGCCGCCTTGCGAGTCTTTATACAAAAAGGCTCGGCGAATTGTAGTTCTCGTGAAATCGCTCGTGAAGCGGGCATGAATGTGGCCCTTGTTAACTACTATTTTCGATCAAAAAGTAAGTTATTCGCCCTAATCTTTGAAACCGTAATGCAGGATTTCTTGAAGTCCATGGTGCAAGTATTCAGTTCAGACTTACCGATTCGAGAAAAAATAAAAATCCTTATTGAACGAGAATTTGAGTTTTTAGGTCAACACCCCGACATTCCTAACTTCGTATTAAATGAATTAGCAAGAAATCCAGAGGCCATGCAAGGAATTCTTCCTGTTCTAAATATGGTCAATGAATCTGGAGTATTTGACGAAGCCCGAAAACTCCAAGAGCGCGGCGACATGCGCCAAATGGATATCGTTCAAATCACATTGCTCATCATGTCTAATTGTCAATATCCATTCATGGCACAGCCGCTTATGAAAGTGATTCATGGCGTTAGCAACGAAACCTATAAAGAACATCTCACCGCCCATAAAACCCATGCCGTAAACATGGTGCTCGGGTATCTTTTCCCAAACGATAAATTATAATTCCTCATGAATAAAGCAGTCCTGTTTCTCTTTTTATTTCTTTCAACTTGGGCAACTGCGCAGGTATATTCGCTTACAGACTTATTGAAAATGGCTGACACAGCTAATCTTTCGTTAAAAAATGCACGCATCGAAATTTCAGCAAATGCAAACCAACGAAAAGCTTTTTTAGCGAGCCAATATCCAAAAATTACCGCTACAGGTGATTATCGCTACAATGCGATTATACCGGGTCAAATTGTTCCTGCTGACTTTTTCGGAGGCCCTCCAGGTACCTTTGCCGAAGTGAAATTCGGTGTTCCGTACACGTTAAGTAATACGGTTCAACTCACTCAATTCATTTTTAATCCACAACTAAATTATGGATTGAATGCCCTTGCAATCAATGCGCAAATCGTTGAAATTCAAGAGAAAATTACATTCCAAGAAGTGCACTATCAAGTGTCAAACACTTTTTTCGCTTTACAAGCGGTCAACCAACAAGTAGATTTCCTTAAGAAAAACGAAAAAAACATGGATGAACTCATCCGTAATATGGAATTAATGCAACAGCAAGGGTTAATCATTCCCACCGAAGTAGATAAACTAAAAATTAATCGAAATAGCATTACGAATGGCATCATTAAACTTGAAAACACACGGATACAATTGAATCAATTGTTATCAATCCTAGTTGGTTTTCCTGAGGGGAAAGAAATTGCTATTGCAAATGACGAAATCATTTCTAATCCAACAATTACCGAGCAAACCAATGCGTTGCGGCCTGAATTAGAATTAATTCAACTTCAAAAACAAATGAACGTTGAAGAACGCAAGGGAACATACATGGCCTACCTGCCTACCCTATCGTTTTATGGCGCCTACAATTACAATTACAATATGAAACCCGAAAACGATTTCAGAACGGGGATTCCATCCGCATTTCTTGGACTCCGATTAGACTGGACGCTCTTCGATGGATTTGAAAAAAAGAATAAGCTAAAAGTTAATGCCTATAACAAAGAAAAAATTCAAAATCAAGAACTATTAGCCACGCAACAATTGAATTTGGCTACTGCAAATGCAAAACGTGATGCCGAATTACAAACTGCCAATTTAGAAATGAATAAGGAACAATTAAGGCTATCAGAACGAGTTTACGATGCGGCAAAAGCCCAGTTCAAAGCAGGTACAATTAGTACCAACGAATTACTCCAAGCAGACAATGGACTTCAGCAAGCACAATCCAGTCTTGTCGGTGCATACCTTTCACTGCGTCAAGCCGAATTAAGCTATTTAAAATCAATAAGTCAACTCAAATAAGTACCCATGAAAATAAACAAAAGCATCCTTGCCGGCATTGCAATTGCAATCATTCTAATCACATTCACCGTAGTGAAATTAATGTCTAACAAAAAATCGGTAGAAGAGAAAATTTATATCCCAGATGTAGATGCACCCGTTTTGGTAGAGGTGGTAAACCCTACCATGCATACCTTTGAAGACGAATTTTCCTACCTCGGAACCTTTGAACCCTTTCGTCAGAATTTAATTGGTGCAGAAGGGAACGGCCGAGTGATTTCCATGAATGTTTCGGAAGGAGACCAGGTTGGTCAAGGCAGCGTAATCGCGAAACTGGATGACGAAATGATTAAACTTCAAATTGAAAATTTAGAAGTAAGCATCGAAGGACAAGAAAAAGACGACGATCGCTACACGACCCTATCCAATCAGAATGCAGCACCTGCCGTGCAAGCGGAAAAAACAAAACTCGGAATAAAAGCGGCCAAAATTCAAAAGAAACAATTGGAAAAACAACTCAAAGCAACCGTGATTAAAGCACCTTTTGCAGGGGTTATTACAAAAAAATTAATCGACCTAGGCTCCGTAATTGGGGCGGGATCACCCGTTGTTGAAATTACAGATATTTCAAAATTGAAGCTTACAGTGAATATTCCAGAACGAGACATTCAAAAATTCAAATTGAATCAATCCATCAGCATCACTAGTGACCAAGTATCCGCTTCAATCAACGGTAAAATCTCCAACATCTCAGTCCAAGCTGATAAATCTCATAATTTCAAAGTACAAATCACGGTAAATAATGCAAACAAAGCCCTTCGAGCAGGCATGTATGGTTCAGCTGTCATTAAAAGCGATTATAGCGTAGCCAACCTTTCAATTCCAAGAAAAGCAATCGTTGGTTCCCTTAAAAACCCACAGGTATATGTTGTGCGAGACGGCAAAGCCAAACTCGTTTCATTTGGTATTGGACTTTCAGAAGGAGACGTAATCGAAGTGCGCAGTGGATTGCGAGCTGGTGACAAAATCGTAGTACGCGGTCAAATCAATCTAACAGATAATAAAAACGTTAAAATCGCTCAATAACATGACACTTACCGAATTATCGATTAAAAGACCTTCTTTCATTATTGTTATTTTTACGATTCTGATTGGTGGGGGGATGCTGAGTTACCAGCAGTTGAGCTATGAGTTAATGCCAGACTTCGCGCCGCCCGTACTTACTGTAACGACAACCTATCCCGGTGCCTCTCCAGCCACGGTTGAGTCTCAGGTTTCTAAACCCTTAGAAGATGGACTCAGCGGAATAGAGAACCTCTCAGAGGTTACTACCTTTTCCTTAGAAAATGCCTCAATTATCTTACTCGAATTCAAAGATGGGGTAGACATCAATATGGCCTTGCAAGAAGCACAACGCAAAATCAACACCATTGAATCTGTTCTTCCGGATAATTCCACAAGACCTGTTTTAGCCAAAATTGAACCCAATGCCACCCCCGTATTACAAGTAATTGCTACGGCTAAAAACATGGGGGGCAAGGAATTCATGACCTTAATGGACGACCAAATTCTCCCGCAAATCAAACAAGTAAAAGGAGTAGCCGAAGTGCAAGTAATTGGTGGAGAAAAACGGGAAATCCGGGTAAATGTCGATAAAGAAAAATTAAAGTCATACGGTCTCACGCTTGCGAATGTAAACCAAGCAATTGCGGCATCCAATGTGGAGTTTCCGACCGGAAAAGTAAAAAGTACGGAAGAACAAATGACCGTACGTCTTTCAGGTAAATTCAAATCCGTTGATGAAATCAAGAATTTAATTTTGTTTTCTAGTGGGACATCCGTAGTACGTTTAGCCGATGTGGCAGAAGTAGCCGACGGATCTACCGACCAGCTTTCATTATGCCGATTAAACGGTAAGGAAGGAATCGGATTACGAATCAAAAAACAAAGTGATGCCAATGCGGTTGAAATGTCTGAGCTCACCCGGAAACGCATCGACGAGATCGAAGAAAAATACAAGAAGGAAGGAATCAAATTTACAATAGCAACCGACACATCCACGGTAACCCTAGATTCAGTGCATGCCGTACTTCATGACCTCGAATTGGCTATCGCCTTAGTTGCGATTGTAATGCTTCTTTTCCTGCACACCCTGCGAAATGCCTTAATTGTATTAATCGCTATTCCAGCCTCTTTGGTTTCAACGTTCATTGCGATGTATGCGTTAGGATATACCCTAAACTTAATGACCCTTTTAGCAATGTCTCTTGTAATTGGAATCCTGGTAGATGACTCCATTGTGGTCCTAGAAAACATTTACAGGCACCTTCAAATGGGTAAAAACAGGAGGCAAGCTGCACTGGATGGACGAAATGAAATTGGGTTTACCGCCCTTGCTATTACCTTAGTTGACGTTGTAGTATTCTCACCCGTGGTATTCATTGAAGGTGTAATTTCTGATATCTTAGAACAATTCTCCATTGTAGTAGTAATCTCTACCTTGATGTCGCTTTTTGTTTGTTTTACACTGACCCCATGGCTCGCTTCACGTATGGCCAAGGAAGTGAAATTGGAAGAGAAAAAAGGGATTTTTTATCGATTTTTATATTGGTTTGAAGTTCGACTTTCCAAATTTACCGAGGCCTATGTTTCCTTAGTAAACTGGTCACTAAGACATAAAATCATCACCGGACTTTCCATTTTGGTATTATTTATTGCCAGCTTTGGAACCATGGCCCTTGGTATTGTAGGTCAAGAATTTGTGGCACAAGGAGATCAAGGGAAGTTTATGCTTAAATTGAAATTTGATAAGAGCACAACCATTGAAGAAAACAACCGAGTTACCTTAGCCATTGAGGACATGCTTAATGGGCAAAAAGAGGTGAATTCCGTAGTATTTTCTAATGTGGGTGGACCGAGTTCAGGTATGGGGGCACTATCCTTTGGGTCTGAATATCGATCAGAGATTACGATAAAGATGAAACCAGGGATGCAAGAACGCTATCCAACCATCAAATTCATGACTAAAATCCGTGAGAAAATTGAACGAACCTATCCTGGACTTGAAGTGAGAGCCATGAATATTGGAATGATTGAATCGGAAGAAGCACCCATTGAAATTTTCCTTTCATCAGACAATAATGAGTTACTCATGAGTGAGGCCAGAAGAATGAAAGGATTCATGGACAGTATTAAAGGAGCTAAAGATGCTTATATATCTACGGATGATGTTACACCAGAAATCCGCATTGAACTTGACCGTGACAAAATGGGGCAACTGGGACTTCCGGTTGCGGTAATCGGTATGCAACTACAAAATGCCTTAACCGGTAACGATGACGTCAAATATGATGACCAGGGAAATGAATATGGCATCCGCGTAATGGCAGATAAATACGATCGAAAAAGTATTGAAGATATAGAATCGATGGCATTTACTACAAATGACGGGAAACTTGTAAGATTGGAAGAATTCGCTAATGTGACCATGGAAAATGGAAATGGAACCTTGGAGCGTAAAAATCGGGCAAATAATACCACCCTCAGATGTTGGGTACTCGGAAGAGCAGCCGGAAATGTTGCACAAGACATCGATAAGTACCTTGTTGATCATCCCCTAAATGACCAAGTGCGAATGAAATGGGGAGGTGAAGTTAAACGGCAGAAAGAATCCATGGGTGCGCTAGGTACAGCCATGGGAATTGGCGTAATTTTAGTCTACCTCATCATGGTGGTCTTGTATGACAATTTTGTCTATCCGTTTGTCGTATTATTCTCGATTCTTGTGTCGTTAATTGGAGCCATACTCGCCCTTAGTTTATCCGCATCGAACATGGGAATATTCACCATGCTTGGAATGTTGATGCTCTTAGGATTAGTGGCCAAAAATGCCATTCTAATTGTCGACTTTACCAACCACTTAAAAACAACAGGGGTTAAAACGCACGAAGCCTTATTAGAAGCAGTTAGAACACGTATGCGTCCAATATTAATGACAACCATCGCCATGGTATTCGGAATGATTCCAATTGCCATTGGCAAAGGATCCGGAGCAGAATGGAAAAATGGCTTGGCATGGGTATTAATCGGTGGATTAACCTCCTCCATGTTCCTTACGATTATCGTCGTACCCATCATGTACAGCATGGTTGATTCAATAAAAGAGTGGTTTTCTAATAGAAAAATCGCGAAACGATTGTCCGAAGAGTTTAATGAAGGTTAGTTTAACAACAATGTGATGGGTTTAACAAATCCATCACATTTTTTACTGGGCTGAACACATTTGACGGTATTTCGACAAAAACGGTATTCCAATGATACATCGAACCATTCCATAATCCTGGTTTTTCAAGATAGTATACGGTCTTACCTAAATGATTCTTTTTTACCGCCATGGAAAGGTCTTCTCGCACATACTCGGTTAAATCCAATTTATTTCCCATCAAATCATACGGTGAAATAGCCATCATTACTGGATTAAAATGAGAACTTTCAGTAAGTTTAGCCAAATGAATCGAATCGATTTGTGACTTTTCTATAATTTGCTTTGTTTTAATCCCTTCATGAGAAACCCAAAACGGCCCTCCCCCGGGCATACCCTCATTCTTTACCATGCCACAAACACGAAACGGTCGTTGTAGCATTGTTGAAATATATTCCCAAGATGAATCCGATGGTGTGACATCAAGTAATTGAAAATCACTACAAATACGCATAATCTCAGGCATATTTCTTTCTGAATATGCATTTAAGAGCTTAGCGCGCAGACTCTCCAATACGCCACCAAGTAATCCCCATGTTTGATTCACATGTTCATCTTGAACAGGGCACTGAATGTTGTCAATATTCTTAATAAAAATAAGGTCTGATGCTAAGCCATTCAAATTTGAAAGTATTGCTCCGTGACCTGCAGGACGCCTCACAAACGACCCCGTTTGATTACTCAAGGGTTGCATGAACTCATCAAACACATAAGAATCAGTTTCCACTGCTTGGGTACTAAAATCTATGTTGAATGGAAAGCTTTTTAACAGCGTTTCACGAGCTATTGATAGTTGACTTAAATGTTCCTCTTGTACCGTGAAGTGAAACGAATCAATCGGTTTTAATGCTGTATTACCTTGTCTTAGATGACCTTCCAAGGGTGAAGTATTCTTTTCATTCATCCGATGAAATGGAAACAATGCTTTCGGGGTACCAGAAAAATTCAATCCTTGCGACCCGAGTAAATAATCACAAAGCGCCAATAAATCTACTGAAGGATCAATTAATAATTGTCGCCATTCATCATTCACTTCATGATAGAATGCGAAGGACTCGATTTTACTTAAAAATAAACGGACCTCATCCTGTTGCTCATGCCCCATTGAACCCAGGAATTGCTGAAGAAAATCGAACATGCGCGAACCAACACCAGACGCTGGTATAAAGAACGAAATCGCTCCATTAGATTCAACAAAATCTTCTTGGAATTTCTTGATTTCTGCCGGAGTATATTGTAGGATTCCATGTCCAATCGTACAGGCCTCTACGATGTTTGGAGACGCCAAGGAGGAGAACAAGCGGTTACGCTGTTTATCAATCGCTTCTTGTATATCCTTCTCCATCCGAGATAAATAGTTTTACTTTGCAGTGTGAATCTAATCGTCGAAGGTATAAAATATCAACTACACGCCAAAAAACGGCAAGGAATTCATTCGCCGTTTATTTATGATTTAGTGGATAAGGGACTAACACGTAAGGTTGCTAATGAACATAAAACTATACTGAAGGCTTTTGATCAAAAACAGCGCACGGACCGACGGCTGTTAAGTATAAACGATTTAGGTGCAGGGTCAAAGACGTTAGGCGATCAACGTTCCGTTAAGCAAATTCATAAGACCAGCAGCTCAGGTAAACGTTATGGAACCTTACTGTATCGATTGTGCAAACAATTCGAACCCTCTCGAATCCTCGAACTGGGAACATCTATTGGCAGAGGAACCTCAGCCATGCATCTTGGGCATCCCGAAGCACAAATTACCACGATAGAAGGTTCACCTGAAATTGCAGCCATTGCACTTGAAAACATTAACAAATTTGCTACAAATCCCACCAACATTGAAATTATAACAAGTTCATTCAGCACCTATTTATCGGATTTGGAGAACGTAACATTTGACCTTGTTTACATTGATGGGCATCACGAAGGGAAAGCGCTACGCAACTACCTTGACCAAATAATGCCCTACACACATGAACAAACCCTTTTTCTATTAGATGACATCCGATGGAATGATGACATGTTCAAGGCCTGGAATGAACTCATCTCAGATGAGCGATTTCACGTGAGTATTGATTTTTTTAGAATGGGCATGTTAAGTAGTCGGCCAGCACAGGCAAAAGAACATTTTATTTTGACCTTTTAATATACAGGCTTAATTTGTTTTAACATCAAAGAGGTATTCAGGCGTTTTGAATCCGATTTAGTTTGTTTTTTCCTTGATTCTTGAGCGATTACAACCTGATCCGATGCTAAATGCTTATCCGCAGATGTCCACATGTACATATTGCTTTTCGGTTCATTGTATGTAGCATTCCTATCCCTTGACACTGCTTCAACATCGGATCTTGAACCTCTAAGCTCTTCCTGCTTTGCATCTTCCATTTCAATCGAAGCAACAGGTTCATCCATTAACACATCAGTCTGCGCCTCCACGTCCAACACTACAGGAGGTGCCGGAATTGGTTCTAAAGAGGCCACTTTTGGCGTTTGCGTTTTTTCAACTATTCCTGAAACTTTTGTTTGATTGTTTTTCTTCTTTTGTTCATTCTTTTCTACCCTAGTGAGTTGTTCCTTAGGTTCATTGTTTATCCCAAAGTAATAAACGGTTAAGAAAATTAATACGGTAGCAGCAACAGCAGAGGCAATGAATAAATTGAACATCCTAGGACGTATACCTTTCGCTGAAGGTTGGGAATACGTTTGATCGAATGTTTGATTAAGCGCTTCCAACAAATGCGCGGGAGGACTTACGGGTAACACATCCATACTTCGAGTGACCAAGGCCTTAACTTGCTGAAAACTAACTTCATCAGAACATAAGTCCTCAATTAAGGTTTGCTCACTTGGAGTCAAATCGCTGTAATGAGCCTTTAAAAATAAATCGTCTATATCCTTCATCGTTCTACGAGTTCAAACATTTTTAATTCTGTTGCCAATTTCTTAATGGCGTAAAACAATCGAGATTTCACAGTCCCCTCATTGATACCAACGATCTCTGAAATCTCTTTTATTGACAACCCATCTATATGTTTTAAAATAAAAACCTCACGATGCTTGTCATCTAATTTCATTAGTTCTTCTTCCAACGCCGCTTTAAATTCCCAATCAGTAACCGTTTGTTCAACGTCCTCTACCCCACGCACATGGTAATGATTATCTAATCCATTGCTTGTATTCTTTCTAACCTCATTCCGCTTAAACTCATTCTTACATAAATTGGATGCAATGGTATACACCCATGTTTTAAAACTCCGATTGGTATCAAACAAATGGGGTTGCGTAATGATCTTAGTAAATAAATCCTGTAATAAATCCTGTGCACGAACTTCATTGTACCAAAGTAACTTCAGCATATAACCATAAAGCTTACCAGAATAGCGCTGATACAATTCATTAAAGGCAGTCTTCTCCCCTTGACGAATCGCTAACATGAGCTCTTCATCTGAGAAATGAGAAAAACCTGACTTCAATCCACGCATAAATCCTTTATTTCTTCGGTCTTATTTTGTACTTCTTATTTTCGATTTTAGATCGTTTTTCCTTGCTTTTATCAGCGCTTAAGGTTTCGACGGTTAAAATCATTGGCATATAATTTTGCCTGAGCGGCGATACTGTTACATCCGGCTCTTCACCGCAATCTAAATATGAAAATGAGTCCATAAATTGCTCATTATTCAACAAAACCTGAGCTTCATCCAAGGTATTCGGATATAAGAAGACAAGGCCATTGGGTACTATATCTTGTTCAAATTGCAGTAAATACTCCCTTGGTATGGTCATGGAAAACGCAAATTTTGTGGCAGGATTTATCCGTATGAAATCCCCTAGATATGTGACATCGACTGTGGGTTGCACCGGTATGGAATAGCCTTTTTTAAGTAACAAGGCTCGATATTGCTGGCTTTGCAACAAATCTAAAGAAACAATGGTTATCGCTTTTTTTTGTGCTAATTGTTGTTCATAGAACGCATAATAGGTGTCTAAAGTACCATGAGTAATTAAAGTCGTTTGATTTGGTACAGAATTAATTAAATCGCTGGCATAACAGCGAATTGCTGGTGGGGTCAACCCGAGCGATTCAATTCTATTCAGCGTAGTAAGCACCGTTAAGGTATCACCAATTACCAGTGAATTAGCGACTCGTAATTTTAACCCCTCGGGATGATTTGGATTCAACCTCAAGGCCTCATTTAATTCTGGCGCCCGATCCGAATTGTAATTCCCTTGGTCATAGTACAGAATGTTTGCTTCAATTTGTTCCGAAGGCGTTTGAGCCAAGCCTTTTAATTTAGTTACGGAATGTTGGAGTTGGACCTCATCTACGTCTGATGCAGATCGAGACGTTGAATTACTTTTAAGCGCAACTTTCTTTGACTTATAAACATCAGCTTCTTTTTTAAAATTATTTTGCTGTCTAACTTCCGATTCGTGCAATTTCTCTACATCATCAGCGGCAGGAATCTGATCCTTATCCATAAGTTGCAACTGTGCGCTATCCGAAACAACCGTTGTTTCAACAAAATTATTAAACTTTATCCCATTGGAAACACCATTTGATTGCGGAGGTTGAGCCAGCGAAAAAAAAGCGATACAAACGCTAAATAAAATAAGTAAGTTTTGATTCATAACAAGTCCCACTACATCGTTAAAAGGAAAAAGTTCATTTAACGAAGTTAAGTATTTACCCTAGACAAATAATATGTAAGTTTGTGCGTTAAGTCGAACGTGAAAAATCTAATTTATTTTCTGGGCTGCCTCTTGATTATTCTAGGGTTTATTCCCTTGAATTCCTGCAATAAGATGAAAGGGTTTTCTAAGGAAAATCTAACATTTTCGGTAGACACCATTGTTTTTGACACGGTATTTACGACGATTGGCTCCACAACAAAACAATTTAAAATCTATAATCCGTCAACAAAATCAGTTGAGATTGAAGAAATCGAATTAATGGGCGGTGATCAATCTCCATTTCGTTTGAACGTAGATGGTGAAAAAGGAACATTTTTAGAAAACTTGGTCATGGAAGGAAAAGATAGTCTTTTTGCTTTTGTAGAAGTTACCCTTTCAGCCAATGCGCAAAACCAACCCTTAATTATTGAAGATTCTATTCGATTTAGAACCAACGGGAAAGACCAATATGTAAAACTTGCGGTATGGGGACAAGACGCATATTTTCATTACAAAGACTTAAATGAAGGGATATGGCCCAATGATAAACCACACGTTATTTATGGATATGCAGCCGTAGACTCAGCTAAATCATTAACAATTCAGGCGGGAACTCAAGTCCATTTGCATAAAAATTCAATTCTCTATGTTTACAAAGGAGCCTTGAACATTCAGGGAATGCAAAACAACGAGGTGGTTTTTCAAGGCGACCGCTTAGAGTCAATGTATAGCAATGTGGCCGGACAGTATTATGGAATATACTTTCATGAAGCGTTACCCTCTACCATCGATTATGCGATTTTAAAAAATGGTACAGTCGGGGTGCATTTGTATCATGAAGACCCAAGTAATACCGGCTATACCTTAGAATTAACAAATACACGGATTTTTAACACCTCAAGGTACGGGGTTTTTATTTATGCCGGAGCAAAGGTAAAGGCAGAGAATTGTATCGTATCAAGAAATGAAAGTCATGCATTATTAGTATTAGAGGGTGGAGATTTTAATTTTAACCACTGTAATCTTGTGGGTTACGGTACTTCGCAAGTTCCAGCGGTTGGAATAAGTAATTACTTTTACAATGCAGCAAACGGAACGACAACCGTTTCATCCATCAATGAAGGGGTGCTGCGTAATTGTGTAATTGCGGGGAATCTAGATTATGAGTTGGCTATCGATACGATAAGCGCCCCGGGAGTTACTATAAATTTCAATATCACGCATAATTTAATACGAAGTGAAACGACCTACAACGATCCATTCTTCTCGAATATCATTTGGAATGAGAATCCATTGTTTGAAAATACAGCGCAAGGTGATTTCCTATTTCTCCAGAACTCACCGTTAAACGGAGCAGGGATTAACACCTCAGTATTTACTGACATCTTAGGGAATTCAAGAAATAACCCACCTGACATTGGAGCCATTGAATTGCCATAAATGGGCATAAAAAAATCCCGCAAGGCGGGATTTAATCTTTTTCGAATGGTTGATTCTACTTATGCCGTAGCATTCATATTATCCAATACATCCATTACACTTTTAACCGCTTCCGCTGATTCACTAAGCAGTGCTTTCTCTGCCTCATTCAAGTCTAATTCAATGATTCGTTCGATTCCGTTTTTACCCAATACAACAGGTACTCCAAGGTAGATATCTTTCAACCCATATTCTCCAGTTAACCATGCGCAAACTGGGAAGATTCGTTTCTGATCACGGACAATTGCCTCTACCATTTGAGCTGCCGCTGCTCCTGGCGCATACCATGCAGAAGTTCCGAGTAATTTAACGATTTCACCACCACCAAATTTAGTGCGCTCAATAATCTCATTCAATTTATCTTCTTCAATCAATTCAGTTACAGGAATACCAGCAACCGTAGTGTATCGAGGAAGTGGAACCATCGTGTCTCCATGTCCCCCCATTAATACCGCTTGAATATCCTTTGGTGAAACATTCAATTCCGTAGCGAGGAATGCGCGGTATCTTGCGGTATCTAAAACACCCGCCATACCAAATACTTTCTTTGAATCTGTTTTCGCATTTAAATATGCGCAATATGTCATTACATCTAATGGATTAGATACGACCACTATAATTGCATTCGGGGAATATTTAACCACATTCTCAGTTACTGTTTTTACAATTCCTGCATTCGTTGCGATTAAGTCATCACGAGACATTCCCGGTTTACGAGGTAATCCCGAAGTAATAACCACTACATCCGAATCCTTGGTCATTGCATAATCATTCGTAGACCCAATTGTTCTTGAATCATACATGTTTATTGGCGAAGTTTGCCAAATATCAAGTGCTTTACCTTCAGCAAAGCCTTCTTTTATATCCAATAAAATAATTTCATTGGCAATTTCACGTGAAGCTAACACATCTGCACACGTTGCTCCCACATTCCCAGCACCTACAACAGTAACTTTCATAATTTCTCTAATTAACGGTTTGTAAATTTCCTTTGCGAATTTACGATAACTGCATTAAATTTAGCTTCTCAAAAGAAAAAATGTTTGCTAAATGTAATTATTGAGGCAACGACATTAAAAACTATTACGTTAACCCATAAA
>JBEGMB010000307.1:0-41957 GCA_041183245.1 Bacteroidota bacterium | reverse complement strand
TTCTTTTTACAGAATAAGAATTTTAATTCGGCGTTTCAGCAGGTATCCTCCTTAGAAAAACGCATGCGCGGTGACGGAGGGTATTTGATTGATTTTGGCAATACGTGCCTTGAAAACCTCCAGTATGCATTGGCAAAGCAAGCATTTAAAGAGGTTATTAGTTCTAACTTATATCGTTCGGCAGAGGCCCAACGGATGTTACTCAACGTGTATTTTACTGAATTAACCACGGAACGGGCTTTTACAGAAACAGAACTTAACGACATTGTTAGTTCGTACGAAGAGGTCGTGTTAAACAAGGAGTTTTCGCTTCGTGCGGGGGCTGAAATCGGACTTGAATATGCTGAGATTTTGGGGTTTTATGCCAATAAAGCCGATAAAGCCAGAGGATTTTTAGAGCGTTGTATGAATGCCCCCGGCTTAACGGATATGCAACGTGCACGCTACAAAATGAAATTAGCGGACGTATGCGTTGCTTTAGACAGTATTTGGGAGGCGTCTTTGTTATATATGCAAATTGATGAGGCGTTTAAGTTTGAGGCCATCGGGAATGAAGCTAAATTCAAGAATGCACGAATATTCTATTTTGATGGGGAATTTGAGTTTGCTCAATCTCAGCTTGATGTATTAAAGCAGGCTACGTCTAAATTTATTAGTAATGATGCCATGCAGTTGTCTTTGTTGATTTTGGAGAACTATGGGTTAGATAGCAATTATGAAGCCATGAGCACCTTCACTAAAAGTGAGTTATTATTGCTTCAACACCGCTACAAGGAGGCTTTTCAATGGATGGATACGATTGCGACTAAATTCCCTCAGTCTGTATTGAACGATGACCTGATTTATTTAAAGGGTAAAGCGAACGAGTTACAAGGACGATGGGAACAAGCGTCCGTTTACTTTAAACAAATAATAAGTACGTATCCAACAGAATTACTCGCTGACGATGCCTTATTTCATTTAGCCAATATCCAAAGAATTCACTTTAAGGACGATTCAGCCGCAATGGAGTCGTATTTAAAAATAATAGACCAATATCCCGGTAGTATTTATTCTGAAGTGGCGCGATTATCAATTCGGAGATTACGCGGAGATCAAATCCCTGAATAGTACTAGATTTCTCTGGTAAAGGCGGGAATTCCAGTAATATCCATTCCCGTGATTAACAAGTGAATATCGTGCGTTCCTTCGTAGGTTACAACTGATTCTAAATTCGCCATATGACGCATCATAGAATATTCACTAGTAATACCCATTCCTCCGTGAATTTGACGTGCTTCTCTGGCAATGTTTAATGCGATTTCAACATTGTTTCTTTTTGCCATTGAAATCTGTGCTGAGGTAGCTTTACCGTCATTTCTTAATTGACCTAATCGGTAGGTTAATAATTGTGCTTTGGTTATTTCAGTAAGCATTTCAGCTAATTTTTTCTGAATTAATTGAAATGCACCGATTGGATTACCAAATTGAATTCGTTCTTTGGAATACCGAACCGCTTGATCATAACAATCCATTGCCGCGCCAAGTGCTCCCCAAGCAATACCAAATCGAGCGGAATCTAAACAACTTAGTGGCGCACCTAATCCTGACCGACCAGGTAGTATATTACTTTTAGGTACACGTACGTTTTCAAACACTAATTCTCCGGTAGAAGACGCGCGAAGTGACAATTTCCCATGCATTTCAGGCGTGGAAAACCCTTCCATCCCTCGCTCCACGATTAACCCATGAATTCTTCCGCTTTCATCTTTTGCCCATACCACAGCAATGGCAGCAAATGGCGCATTGGATATCCACATTTTTGCACCATTAAGAATCACGTGGTCGCCATCTTCTTTAAAGTTGGTAATCATTCCCCCTGGATTTGAACCAAAATCCGGCTCTGTTAGTCCAAAACAGCCCATCATTTCACCCGTGGCTAGTTTGGGTAGGTACTTCATTTTTTGCTCTTCTGAACCATATTTCCAAATCGGGTACATTACCAATGAACTTTGTACAGAGGCCGTAGAGCGCAAGCCTGAATCACAACGCTCCAATTCTTGCATGATTAAACCGTAGGAAATCTGATCTAATCCAGCACCTCCATATTGTTCTGGTATATACGGGCCAAACGCGCCGATTTCCCCTAACCCTTGTAATAAATGGGTTGGAAAGGTAGCGTTTTCGTAATGTTCATCAATAATCGGTGAAACTTCTTTTTTCACCCATTGACGCGCCGCATCGCGAATTAATTTGTGCTCTTCAGTATATAAATCATCTAGGCCATAGTAATCTGGATGTTGGTATAAATCTGTTTTCATTTCATTCGTTTTGAGGTACAAAGATACAACTAAGACATTTAGAAATCGTGATTAAAAGAATTACTTTTGTTCAGAATGGAATTAACCTTAAGGAATCCTTTAATAGAAAATTGGGCTGTTTTTTTAGTTTTTACTCAAGCTTTTTTGCTTGGGGTAGCCTACTATCGGAGCTATGGGGGATTATTTTATGCCATTTTGGATTCAGGCAGGAAAATCACCTTAGGGTCAAGGGTTCAGCTTGACGCGTTGTCCAAAACGATTTTGTATCTAAACACCTTTATCGGTGTTCTTGTATTTATTAGTTGGTATTTGGTTGACGCATACTATGTAAATACTTCATTGTTTATTGGGTTCATCGGGTCCCTTTTTTTCTTGATTTTTTGGCACCTAGATTATTTAATTTTTTGGAGCATGAACGATAAGTCGAAAATCACCCAACAGTATATAAGTGCGGGCAATGTTTCTTGGTTTTTATTTGGGATTTCGTTAGCCATTTCTAATGCACTTCTTGTTTTTAATGCACACAGCGATTTTGGGGTGGTTATTTTCTTTTCCTTGTTGGGATTAGCATTGGTGTTGCGATTTGTTAACGCCTTTTTATTAGCTGCCGCATCAGGATTTTCATGGTATTATATAATTTTGTACCTTTGCACCGTGTATTTGCTTCCTATCGTCTTGATTAAAAAGCTTTTTGGGGCATTTTGGTTGGAGTTATTGACGCATTAAATTAGTGTTTTGGCAATAAAAAGTATTCTGGTTTCTCAACCCAAGCCCGATGGAGACAAGTCACCTTATTATGACTTGGCAGATAAGTATAAAATCAAAATTGATTTTCGACCTTTCATTAAAGTAGAAGGGGTAGATGCTAAAGAATTCAGGGCACAAAAAGTAAACATCTCCGAACATACAGCAGTTATCTTAACCTCAAAAGTTGCTGCAGACCATTTCTTTAGAATTGCAGAAGAAACGAGGTTCGAGGTTCCTGAAACCATGAAATATTTTTGCATTTCAGAAGCCGTTGCAAAATATCTACAGAAATTTATTGCGTATCGAAAACGTAAGATTTTTCATGGCGTTCAAACGATTGAACAATTGGCGGATGTTATGAAGAAGCACAAGAACGAAAAATACCTGTTACCTTGTACTGATATTTTGCGAGATTCGATTCCTGAAACACTTACAGATCAGAAGTTTAACTTTACAAAAGCGATTTTGTATCGCACCGTTGCCGCAGACTTATCGGATTTAGAGGATGTTTATTATGATATGTTGGTGTTTTTTAGCCCAGGCGGTATAGAATCGCTATTCAAAAATTTCCCAGATTTCAAACAGAATACAACTGCTATTGCTGCATTTGGAGCAACCACTGCAAGTGCTGTATTACGCAATAACTTAAGGCTTGATGTTTCTGCGCCACATCCTAAAGCACCATCCATGGTAGGCGCAATAGAACTCTTTATCAAAGATCAACTTAAGAAGTAAGCTTCTCGTAAAGAGATTTCATTCCTTTTACAGCCGATTCATTTATCGCTTCAATCCCATTAGGCAGTGTTAGATTGTGTGCATTTGGATCAATTAAATAGGCCTTGCTACCGTTCTTTATGTAATGAATCAGCCCCGCTGCCGGGTATACACGAAGCGAAGTTCCAATAATAATAACCACATCTGCTGATGAAATCAGTTGTTCTGCTTCATCAAGCATCGGGACTGCTTCGCCAAACCAAACCACATGAGGCCTTAAGCGATATCCGTCAGGACAACAATCAACTTCTGTTAATTCCCAAGAATCAATGGGGTAGTATTTTGCCTCTTGATTTGGACCGCTTGATTTTGAGAACCGAATATTTCCATGCAAGTGAATCACCTTACTGCTTCCCGCGCGTTCATGAAGGTCGTCGATATTTTGAGTGATTACGGTAACATCAAAATCTGATTCAAGACGCTGAATTAAAAGATGTGCTTCATTGGGGCTTGTTGCAATGATTTGTTTTCTGCGTTCATTGTAAAACCGGGTAACTAGCCCTGGGTCACGATTCCAGGCTTCTGGTGTTGCAACATCTTCAATCCGATATTGCTCCCATAATCCACCCTTATCTCGAAAGGTTTGAATGCCACTTTCTGCACTCATTCCGGCCCCAGAAAAAACAACAATTTTTTTTATCATTTCGGAAAGAAACATTAAATTTACGCAAACTTAAAATTTACACGATGAAAAAATTGTTATTCTCTTTGGCTGTACTTACCGGAGTTGCATCTTATGCACAAACCCCAGTTGGTACCGTAGTGAGCAATTTCACGTTGACTGACATCAACGGAACTTCTCATTCTTTATTCGATTACCTTGATCAAGGTAAAATGGTAGTTATTGATGTATCTGCTACATGGTGTGGGCCTTGTTGGTCATACCACAACACAGGAGCATTGAATAACTTCTACAATCAATTTGGTCCTTCAGGGACAAACCAAGCAATGGTGTTTTTCGTAGAAGGAGACCCACAAACCAATGCAGCGGATCTTAATGGAACAGGAGCTAACACTCAAGGAGATTGGGTTACAGGTGAAAACATGCCAATTATCGACTTAGCGAATCAAGCTTCTTTCGAGAATTCAGGAATGACAATCGACTATTTCCCAGAAATGTATGTGATTTGTCCGAACCGTGTGATCGTTGCTTCTGGTGTTGCTGGTGCAATTGGAACGGTAGCGAACTTAACTTCATTATTAGGTCAATGTCCCCCTCCTGCATCGAACCCTGCAGATGTGGCGGCACTTTCTTATTTAGGAAGTCTAACCCATTGTGAAGGTTCTTACACACCGTCTGTTCAAATTCAAAACAATGGTACTTCGCCATTAACTTCTGCTACAGTAACAATTACACAAGGTGGAAATACGGTTTCAACTGGAACATATTCTGGTAACTTGGCGACCTATGGTACTGCAAACGTTACTTGTTCAGCCATTGCTAACTTTACTGGTGGAGCATTAAACGTTTCTGTTACAACTACTGGTGATGCTTCGGCAACTAACAATGATGTTACAGCAACTGTAGCAACCGCGTTAATGGCAGCATCTCAATATGTAACTGTAAACATTACAACAGATTATTATGCTTCTGAGACTTCTTGGACCATCAAAAATTCATCTGGAACAACAGTAGCTTCAGGCGGTGGAAACTGGCAAGATGCAACAGGGCAACAAGCTACACAAACAGTCCAAACACCAGTTCAGGTAACATTAAGTGCAAATCAGTGTTATGATTTCGAAATTCTAGATGCGTATGGTGATGGAATTTGCTGTCAATACGGAAATGGTGCATATTCAGTGACTGATGCTACAGGTGCAACATTGTTAAGTGGTGGAGAATTTGGTGATTCTGAAAAGAAACCGTTCAAAACTGGAGCACTTGGAATCAACGAAGAGAATTTCGCAGCAATGAATGTTTACCCTAACCCTGCTACTGATGCAATTAACGTTTCTTTTGAAGCAGCAAATGCAGATTACAGTGTTGATGTATTGGATATTCAAGGTCGTGTGATTGCTTCTCAAGTAGTTAACAATGTAAACGGAACTCAAGTAGTTTCTTTCGCTACTGAAAACATGGCAAAAGGAAATTACATCGTTCGTATTGCTTCTAATGGATTTACAACTACTAAATCAGTTGTTGTTCGATAAGAACTCATTGAATTCAATGGAAAAGGGGCTTCGGCCCCTTTTTTTATGCTACTACCTCAATAAAGGAAATCATTGTACGGGTATCGTACTTTGAAAATGCGTTGAACCTCTTGATAAAGTACGTGCTTTAATTCATCAATATTTGTTTTGTCGACTGCGGAAATAAAAATACACGGGCGCCCACTCAAACGAGCCATCCAGGTTCGCTTTAATTCATCCAAAGAAACCTCTTCACTTAGTGAATCAATTTTATTAAATACAATAATCGTCGGTTTCTCTTCCTTGTCAATTTCTTGTAAGGTGGTATTAACAGTTTCAAAATGATCCTCGAAATTTGGATGCGATAAATCCAATACATGCACCAATAAGTCTGCTTCACGGACTTCATCCAAGGTAGACTTGAAAGACTCTAGTAATTGTTTTGGGAGCTTCCGTATGAATCCCACCGTATCGGTAAGCAAAAAGGGCAGATTGTCGATAACCACCTTTCGTACCGTGGTGTCGAGCGTGGCAAATAGTTTGTTTTCAGCAAATACCTCAGACTTTGAAATCAAATTCATTAAGGTGCTTTTACCTACGTTAGTATATCCAACTAGGGCGACTCTAACTAATTGACCTCGATTACCTCGTTGAATGGTCATTTGCTTGTCTATTTCTTTCAAGCGCTCTTTCATTAAGGCAATGCGTTGCTGAATAATCCTTCTGTCGGTCTCAATTTGAGATTCACCGGGGCCTCGCATTCCAATCCCTCCTTTTTGTCGTTCAAGGTGGGTCCACATGCGCGTTAATCGCGGTAGCATATACTGTAATTGTGCTAACTCAACTTGCGTTTTAGCGTGGAAGGTACGTGCTCGTTTGGCAAAAATATCCAAGATTAGAATACTTCGATCAATGATTTTTCTATTGAGTTCTCGTTCTATGTTTCTAAGTTGCGACGGACTTAGTTCGTCATCAAAAATGATTGCATCGATGTTATGGGTATCGGCATACATTTTAATCTCTTGTAATTTTCCTTCCCCTACGTAGGTCCTAGGGTTTGGAAAGGGTAGTTTTTGCGTAAAAGCAAATTCTGCCCGTGCTCCTGCTGTTTCTGCCAAGAATGCTAATTCATCTAAGTACTCGTGTGCTAACCGCTCGTCAACACCGCCATGTATTACCCCTACTAATAAGCAGCGCTCTTCAATCTCTTCAATGGTTGCGTGTGCCATTTATTGGTGTAAGGTAGTTACATAGTAGGCTACGGAGTCAATTCGTTCGGTTGACCCCAGGACTCCACTAAAACTCGGCATGGCATTCTTACCTGTTTTAATCATTTGTTTTATTTCTTTTAGATTTAAGGTAGTTGTCTTAAGATTTTTTGCGCCGGACACACCTAAATCTCCTGCTTCGCCATGACAACTTGCACAGTGCGATAAATAAAGTTCTTCACCAAGGGGAATAGTTTTCTTTGGGGAAGGGGATGTAGGGGTTGATTCGTTACAAGCAAATAAAACACTTGCCATTAGAACCAAGCTCCACCCAAATTTGCTCGAAACGGCCATGGAATACTTGCAAGAATTAATATCAATCCAATAATATAAAATAGTTTAATCGGCTTATAAATCTCTGCTGGGGTAGTTCCTTTTTTAGATTTCACATACCCTACGGTGATTAATGCGATAGCAATTACCATTCCAGCCAAATGTTCCATGCCATAGAAACGGTAGATGCCCGTTGGCTCTTTCATCCAACCATCAAAGAATTTAACTTTATCCGAAATGAAATAAAGGATCAGCCCCAAAATAAGCTGAGTATGAAGACTAACCATAGAAAAGAGATTAACCAACTTCTCACGTTTGGTAAATTCTTTAGCTGTTATGGAATTAAATATTGCCCATAAGATTAAAATTAGGGCAACCCATCGTAAACCAGAGTGCGTGTGTTTTAATATTTCGTACATAATTCTAAATTAATCGTTTAATTTTAATACAGCGAGAAAGGCTTCCTGAGGCACCTCTACCCGACCTACTTGGCGCATACGTTTTTTTCCAGCTTTTTGTTTCTCTAATAATTTTCGTTTTCTCGTGATATCACCACCATAACATTTGGCGGTAACATCTTTTCTTAGAGCCTTGATGGTCTCCCGGGCAATGACTTTCGCACCTATCGCTGCTTGAATAGGGATTTCAAATTGTTGCCTTGGGATTAACTCACGCAGTTTAATGCAGATTTTTTTACCTAAGTCAAATGCATTACTTCGGTGAACTAATGCAGATAAGGCATCTACTTGTTCTCCATTGAGAAGTAAGTCCATTTTAACCAAGTCGGATTCTTTATATCCTATTGGGTGATAGTCGAACGAGGCATAGCCTTTAGAAACCGTTTTTAAGCGGTCGTAAAAATCAAATACAATTTCTGCAAGGGGCATTTCAAAGGTGATTTCAACGCGATCTTGTGTAAGATATACTTGATTCTTTAGATCACCTCGCTTTTCAATACATAAGGTCATAATGGAACCCACAAATTCAGATTTTGTAATGACTTGTGCTTTTATATAGGGTTCTTCAATACGATCTACTCCGGCGGGATCAGGCAATTCAGAAGGGTTATTAACGATAAGCCTAGCTTCTACATCTCGCTTCATGTAGGTGTGATAGGATACATTGGGAACCGTGGTAATAACGGTCATGTTGAATTCCCGTTCAAGGCGTTCTTGGATAATTTCCATGTGAAGCATACCTAAAAACCCACAACGAAATCCAAAACCTAACGCAGCGGATGATTCAGGTTCGAAAACAAGGGAAGAATCATTTAATTGCAATTTCTCCATCGAGTACCGAAGCTCTTCGTAATCTTCATTATCCACGGGATAGATTCCGGCAAATACCATGGGCTTCACATCTTCAAACCCTTTGATTGCTGAATCACATGGACGTTCGGCTGTAGTAATTGTATCTCCAACTTTGACTTCATTCGCTGCTTTTATTCCGGAAATTATATAACCCACATCTCCTGCTCTAACTTCTTTTTTGGGAACAAGATCCATTTTCAGAATGCCGATTTCATCAGCGTTGTAGTCTTTCCCGGTATTAAAGAAGCGAACTTTTTGCCCCTTTTTAATTACGCCATTTCTTACCCGATAATACGCAATAATTCCGCGGAAGGAGTTAAATACAGAGTCGAAAATCATGGCCTGCAGGGGTGCTTCTTCGTCGCCTTTTGGGCATGGAATCCGATTGATAACGGCATCTAGAATTTGATCAACCCCCAATCCGGTTTTTCCTGAAGCAGGTATAATTTCTTCTGGTTTGCACCCAATAAGCTCGATAATTTGGTCAGAAACCTCCTCGGGCATAGCACTCGGAAGGTCCATTTTATTTAGAATGGGAATTATTTCTAAATCATGTTCTAACGCTAAATATAAATTAGAAATGGTTTGTGCTTCAATTCCTTGGGTTGCATCAACGATAAGCAAGGCACCTTCACAAGCGGCAATGGAACGAGAAACTTCATATGAAAAGTCAACGTGCCCTGGGGTATCAATTAAATTTAAGATGTAATCTTCGCCATTGTGCTGATAATTCATTTGAATCGCATGGCTTTTTATGGTAATGCCTCGCTCGCGCTCAAGGTCCATATCATCGAGCGCTTGATCTTGCATTTCTCGATCAGAAATGGTGTTGGTCGCTTGTAATAATCGGTCAGCAAGTGTACTTTTCCCGTGATCAATATGGGCAATAATGCAAAAATTACGTATGTTCTTCATAGTAAGTGCGAAGTTACAATAACTCTCGGTATTCTTGGGTGAATTACACTATTTTATCACGGTGATGTGCCCCGTCAGTTGTTGTTCTTGCCCTCGGTTTCTTCGGTATATAAGTTTCCAGGTGTACACACCGTCAGGAACCTTCGCGCCGTTATATGTTCCATCCCATTTAAAATCCAGTTGATCGGAGAAAAACAGGCGCTCTCCCCATCGATTAAACACCTCAATATTTATCCATTCTACGCCAATAAAGCTACCTGAAAACACATCGTTGATTCGGTTTTCATCCGGAATAAATGTATTAGGAATGTAAATATAGAATTCCTCTTGAATGTAAATCGGTTTGGTAATGCTATCAACACAGCCATTCATGTCGGTAGCAATTAAAGTAATTAAATATTCCCCATTTGGAGAGAAGGTGTGTGTTGGATGAACTTCATATGAACCACTACCATCTCCAAAAAACCATTGGTATCCAAAGCCATTTTGCGTCAGGTTGTAAAAGGAGGTAGGTAAATTTTCTGTTGGATTTGTGGTTAAAATAGTGAAGTCCGCGACGGGTTTAACAATCTGAACTTGACTAAATCCACTGACATTGAATGACTGACATTCATCAGACACCAATACTTGATAGCTGTTGGTGCTGCCAGGGTAAACCCAAATCCCAGGAGTTGTAGCACCGTTCGATGGCCATAAATAGTAGTAGTTTCCATAACCACCACTCGCAATCACACTTACAAAGGCACTGTCTCCCGGACAGATATATTGTGTTGGTGTCATGTTTAATAAGAGTGGAGGGCTTGTTATGGTATAGGTTACGGTATCACGGGCAATGTTTCCACATCCGTCTGTTACGGTAAAAACGTAGCTGTTTGTGCTGCTTGGCGTAACGCTTAGGCTATCTGCGGTTGATAGCACTGAATTTGAACCAAGGGTTCTCCAAGCATAGGTATAGTTTCCATTCCCGCCGATAACGGTACTGTAAAAGGTATGGGTAAGATAGGGGCAAATTTCGGTAACATCGGGTGAAAGCGAAATGGAGAGTGGAGGAAAAACTGGAACGCTCACCAAGGCTGAATCTGTTAGTGTAAGCCCGGTGCAATTATCGGTAACCTGTACATAAATGGTTTGCGACGACTGCGCAGTAAATGAAATAGCTGCTGTAGTTGCTCCTGTGCTCCAAAGATAGGTGTATGGCTGAACTCCTCCGCTAATTAATGCTGTTAAACTTATGGGTTGGTTCGGACATAACAAGGTGGTATCATTAAGGCTAAGCGTTAACGGCGGAACATCTTGGATATACAGGGTTAATGGAATTGGGGTGACATTCCCGCAGGGGTCAGCCACGTTGAAATTGAGAATTATGGTCTCGAGTCCTTCCGCAAAATTATCTGCAGTTACATTGATTTGAAACGTGTAAACAGCCTGGCCGGGACTAAAATTTACGGCATTGGGTATTCCGGAATAATCAACCCCTTGGGTAGCAGAACCAGTAACCGATAAAGGAATTGAAAGCGCGCTGTTTATGTTGCTTTGACGCGTTACCGTTACCGTAGCTGAAACACAGCCTTCCGCCATCCAATCGGGATTAGGGAACACTTGTTGAGAAATGGTGGCACTTACATCAACCGGAGTTTTTGAACTTAAACTGTTGGCTTCTAAAAAAATCCCAGAGTCCCATGAACCATCACCAACGTCTGCAATGGCAAGGATTAAGTGGTATGTTTGACCACATTGTACCGCCGAAACAGCTTCTAGTACATCTGTGAATCCATCATATTGAATATAATTTGGAGAAGTGTTGTACGGGGCCATTGTTCCATCGCCATTGGAATTATAATATATCGAATTGGTAATTGCATTTACATTATTTATCGAAACTACGCCACCACCATTTGGAAGCTGCGCAATATTTTGCAGTCCCGCTATCCCCGGGCCGGAAATGAAGAAACCAAAAACATCATTATAGGTTGAATTATTTGGTGGTGCAAATTCAGGATATTCTTCTGAACCAAACACATATTTGAATCTTACGGTGTCCGCATACGGGATAAAATCAAATTCAAGCGTTGCCGCATTATACGTTTGGGTTCCTTGAATGATTCCAGAAAGGATTCCTGAACCCGGCATGTTGTTATCTGTTCCAGCGGAAGCGGCATTGTTTGGACCCTGAGGTCCGGCGCCGTTATTCATAATGGTACCCGTTGTCATTACAATGCCTTGTGTTATACCCAGATTTGTTCCGGCTGCAGTAAATGATCCAATGGCCGTTGGGCTTCCATTGTATAAAATGTTACTGACAGTAACTCCCGGACCAATTAACACATTTTGTACTAATCCTTGCGGGGCTTGTCCGCTTGCAGTAACTAGCTGACAGAGGCCATGGTTTAGTTTTAGCAGAAAAATTAAAGCCAATAAAATGTGCCAAGCCCTCATCATAGAATTCAACGAAAGAAAACGAAAAACGTTGGTAAAAGTTAAGCCTTTTTTTAATTATTTTCAATACCTATGCCTTGCAGCTGACAAAACCGAGCATATTCTCCTTTTTGCTGAAGCAGTTCTTTATGAGAGCCGGTCTCTACAATTTCACCTTTTTTGAAAACAAGGATAATGTCCGCGTTGATAATAGTACTTAATCGGTGCGCCACGACTATGCTTGTTTTTCCTTTCATGATGGCATCTAATGCCAGTTGTACTTGCCTTTCGGATTCCGTGTCTAGCGCTGAGGTTGCTTCATCGAGCAAGAGGATTTCCGGGTTTTTGTACATTGCACGAGCGATGCTGATGCGTTGTTTTTGGCCTCCGGAAAGTTTGTTTCCTCGATCACCAACATTGTATTCAAATTCGCCATCTAGCGCGCTAATAAAGTCAAAGGCGTTGGCATTCTTTGCAGCTGTAATCGCTCGATTGATATCTGGTGATTCATCACCAAAAGCTATGTTTTCTAAAATGGTGGCATTAAACAGTAAGGAGTCTTGTGCAACGATTCCAATTAATTCCCGTGTATCATTGATATCAATGGAGCGTAAGTCTATTCCATCAATCGTTATGTTGCCATTGGATGGATCATGAAATCTGGGAATTAAATCCAGGAGTGTAGATTTCCCACTTCCCGACTCGCCTACTATGGCAATTGTTTGACCCTTTTTTATAGTAAAAGACACGTTTTTAAGCACCAGGTCTGATTTGTACGAAAATGAAACGTTTTCAAAACAAATCGAATCCGCAAAGGTTTTTAACTTAATTGCATCCGGAGAATTTTTAATTACCTCATCGTGTGCAAGAATTTCATTGATACGATCTAAAGAAACACGTGCTTTAGCTAAATTGGCAAGTGCAGATGATATGCCTTGAATCGGGCGGAGCATTTGTGAAAAAACAATTACAAAGGTGAGAAAAACCTCTCCTGAAAGCCCGTCGCTTTGACGATTAAGAATCAATACCCCACCAAAATAAACAAGTAATAGCATGATGAGTGCGCCTAGGGTTTCGTTGATAAGGGGGGCAAGGTCTTTTTTTCTAAACGTTTTAGTAATAAGCTGTTGATGCCTTAAGTTAACAACTTCAAAGCGTTTTTTAATGAACTGAATCGCGTTGAATGCCTTAATAATTCGTATGCCATTGAGGGCTTCATCAATAGATGAATATAAAACTCCTGTTTGTTCTTGCCCTTGCTTGGCTGTTTTTTTCAGGCTTTTATTTATTCGAGAAATAACTAAGGCCGAAATCGGCAGTAGAAATAAGGAGAACAAGGTGAGTTCTGGGCTTAGAAGAATTAAGGTAACCACATTGATAATGACTGCTATTGGCTCACGAAAAATAAGTTCAAGCATACTAACTACAGCGATTTCAATCTCGCCAACGTCGCTGTTCATTCGTGCCATAATGTCGCCTCGGCGCTCATTTGAATGAAACGAAAGGGGTAAGATAAGTGATTTATAAAAGATTTTATTTCGCACATCTCTCACAACAGCCATGCGTAATTCCGATTGAAACCAAACGGCGCCATATCTAAACAGATTCTTGAGAAAAAACGCCGTGAAAACACTTAAACAAACAACGATGAGCGCAAATTTTGGGTCATGTTTGACTAAAGAAGCCATTTGAAACTGATAGAACTCTTTCAGAAATGTCCCAAAATCTAGGAGTGAATTCGGGGAGCTTGGGTACGCGGGTATATCAAGCTCAGCAGGATCTCTAAAAATAAGTTGCAATACGGGGATAAACAATACCAGCGAAAGCAGATTGAAAATAACGAACAGCAAGTTGCATACAACAACGAGTATTGCAATTCCTTTGTATACAAACGTATACTTGATAATTTCTTTAAGGTCTTTCAAGGAGGCACAAAGATACATTTTGTTAAGACAAGGTAAAAGACCTCGCGAAGATTCGTAACTTTGACCCAATGAGCAGTATAAGACAGCAAAAAATAGAGGGCGCCATTCGTCAAGAATTATCAAGTTTCCTATTGACGAAAGCAAGTGAAATAACCTTAGGTGCAATGGTATCTGTAACTGTGGTTCGGGTTACAGCTGATTTATCATTAGCGCGATGTTATCTTAGTGTTTTCGCCCATCAAGAACCACAGCGCGTATTGCAATCCATTGAGTCGAATACAGGGGTAATTAGAAGAGAAGTTGGTAACCGACTCAAAAACATGCGTAAAATACCGAGTTTACGGTTTTTCTTGGATGATTCATTGGATTATGCAGACCAAATTGAAAAGTTGCTGAAAAAGTGAAACTTCGTACTGTTTTATTTATTGCCAAGCGCTTATTGATTTCAAGACAAAAAAAAACTGCCGTATCGGTAATTTCTTGGATTGCTGTTCTTGGCATGTTAGTTTCTGCGGCGGCCATGGTTATTTTACTCTCGGCCTTTAATGGAATTGAAGGTATGATCGAAGGATTGTACACGGAATTTGATCAGGAGATTATTGTTCGGCCTAGAGAAAGCAAGAAAATCCATCCAGATTCTTTAAAACAACTTGTCTCTTTTTCAGAACAACTTCAAGGCGTAGAACGAACAAGTTTATTTATTCAAGAGCGAATAATTCTCCGTAAGAAAAAGAAGTGGGCAAATGCAGAATTGTGGGCAGTAGAACCATCATTCAATCAAATGGCGAAGTTGTACACACGCGAACATTTAATCAATGGAAGAGCGACTGAAAATGAAAACCAATCATTGATTGGTGTAGGGCTTGCCAATAAACTTGGCTTGCGTTCCATGGATTTAACCCCGGAGTCGGTAGTATTGTATATTCCGCGCCAAGACCGTAAAATCCGAATAGGAAAATCGCCCTTTTTCCAGCAAAACATTGCGGTTGTTGGCGCTATGGATTACAATAAAGAAGTTAACGATCAAATTTTATTGGTTTCCTTGAGCTTTGCTAAAGGGTATTTTAATGATGAGGTTAGCGGACTGTTAATCCAGACAGAAATCAATCAACGATCTGTCGTAAATAATATCCTGAACAACAAGTTTGGCAAGCAATTTACGATTAAAACTAACCTAGAAAAGAATGAATTAATTTTCAAAACGAGCAAATCAGAAAAACTTATTGTGGTTATTATTTTAATATTTGTCTTCATTTTGTCGCTATTCAATCTTTCTGCCTCCTTAACAATGACCTTTTTAGAGAAAAAAGCACAACTCAACACCATGTATTCTCTCGGGTTGAGTTCCGTTGATGTAAAACGTGTATTCATTGTGTTAGGTCTTATCATTGTGGGTTTCGGTGTCTTTATTGGTTTAGGGCTAGGCTCCCTGTTAGTTTTTCTTCATGAACAACTGCATTTAATAACGATTCCGGGCACCCTCAATGCATTCCCTTCAAAATTTGACGTTTTACAGGTGTTATCTCTGCTCTTTCTGCTTATAAGCCTCGGTTTTGTCGCAACCTTTATTACAACATCATTTTTAATAAAATCGAGAGAAAAAGCATAATTGTTTTTGTATTCGGATTAATTTAATTCCGTATATTTGCGCCCAAAATAATAACACGACTTATAATGATTAAAGGTAGAATTTCTCAAGTTATTGGTCCAGTAGTGGATGTTGCATTTGATAACGGTTCCGCGCTCCCAACTATTTACGACGCACTCGAAGTAAGAAAAAAAGACGGCACACGCGTCGTATTGGAGGTTCAGGCACACGTTGGCGAAAATGCTGTTAGAGCAATATCGATGGACTCAACCGATGGGTTTACGCGTGGAATGGAGGTGATATCAACCGGCAGTGCGATTAAAATGCCTATCGGCGACAAAATTAAAGGACGTCTGTTCAATGTGGTAGGTGAAGCAATTGATGGGATTAATGATGTAGATTCTTCCAATGGCTTGCCAATTCACCGTGAAGCGCCCAAATTCGAGGATTTATCTACCGCCGCAGAAATATTATTTACAGGCATCAAGGTGATTGATTTAATTGAACCGTATGCCAAAGGGGGTAAAATTGGTCTTTTCGGCGGAGCCGGTGTAGGTAAAACCGTATTGATTCAGGAATTGATTAATAACATTGCTAAGGGTCATGGCGGGCTTTCTGTTTTTGCGGGCGTTGGTGAACGTACGCGTGAAGGAAACGATTTGCTTCGAGAGATGTTAGAAGCAGGAATTATTAAATATGGCGATGCCTTCATGCACTCCATGGAAGAAGGCGGCTGGGATCTTACAAAAGTTGACCTTGAGGAAATGAAAGAATCAAAAGCAACCTTTGTGTTTGGTCAGATGAATGAGCCTCCCGGTGCACGTGCACGCGTGGCATTATCCGGATTAACAATTGCTGAGTATTACCGTGATGGTGAAGGTGATGGGCAAGGAAAAGATATCTTATTTTTCGTAGATAACATCTTCCGATTTACGCAAGCGGGTTCCGAAGTTTCTGCACTTCTTGGACGTATGCCTTCTGCCGTAGGTTATCAGCCAACATTGGCCACAGAGATGGGGGCAATGCAAGAGCGAATTACCTCTACAAAGAACGGTTCAATTACATCGGTTCAAGCGGTTTATGTACCTGCAGATGACCTTACGGATCCGGCCCCGGCAAATACCTTTGCCCACTTGGATGCTACAACCGTACTTTCTCGTAAAATTTCAGAGCTTGGTATCTATCCCGCCGTTGATCCATTGGATTCTACATCGCGAATTTTAACCCGTGAAATCGTTGGAGATGCGCATTATGATTGTGCTCAACGTGTAAAGGTAACCCTGCAACGATATAAAGAACTCCAAGATATTATTGCCATTTTAGGAATGGATGAACTTTCTGAAGAAGATAAGTTAATTGTACACAGAGCACGCCGCGTACAACGATTTTTATCTCAGCCGTTCCATGTTGCTGAGCAATTTACCGGGATACCAGGCGTTTTTGTTGATATTAACGATACCATTACAGCATTTAACGAAATCTTAGACGGTAAGTACGATCAATATCCAGAAGCTGCATTTAACCTGAAAGGGGGTATACATGAAGTGGTAGCTGCTGGTGAAAAAATGTTAGCTGAAGCATAATGATTCTAGATATCCTAACTCCAGAGGCCCTTGTTTTTCATGGCGCTGTAGACGCTGTTAAAATGCCGGGAATTGAAGGTGAATTTCAAGTATTAAATGGTCACGCGGCAATAATTTCTGCGTTAAAAGCCGGGACAGTGATTATTGATGTTACTCAGACCGCGCCTGAAATTACAGAGAAATTGACGAAAACAACCGACCCCAATAAATTCAGTTTTGAAATCAAGGGTGGTGTGGCAGAAATGCTTGGCGATAAGATAGTTTTATTGGCCGATTAGGCTGTTAAGACATGTTAACTTGCTCCTTTGTTTTGGGTGAAGCGCCTTACTTTATTTATATTCGTGCAAATTAAACCATAATTAAGGTGCCAAAGCAACTCGATTCATCAAATATTCCCAAGCATATTGCAATCATTATGGATGGAAATGGACGGTGGGCAAGAGCGAAAGGTCATGATCGTCTTTATGGTCATTCAAGTGGAGTTGATTCCGTTCGTGAAACTCTAAAGGCCGCGGTTGAATTCGGTGTCAAACACTTAACCTTATATGCATTTTCAGCTGAAAACTGGGGTAGACCACAGGAGGAAATAGATGGCTTAATGGAACTATTAGTTGCCTCTATCCATGGAGAATTACCGGTTTTACATGAAAATGGAGTAAAACTTACAACCATTGGAGATGTAAGTAAGCTACCTGCTGCCTGCATCGAGAGTTTAAGTGAAGCAGTTAATGCAACGTCAAAAAACGATAAAATTAATTTGATTTTAGCGCTTAATTATTCCTCTAGAGAAGAAATTGTTTCCGCAACAAAAAAAATAGCACAGCGGGTACTTGATGGAGCGTTAGCCCCAGATAAAATTAATATACAGGAGTTTCAACAGGCGCTCTATACAGCCGACATACCCGACCCAGAACTTGTTATTCGAACGAGCGGGGAGCACCGCGTAAGCAATTTTTTACTTTGGCAATTGGCTTATGCGGAACTCCACTTTACTCCTGTGTTTTGGCCAGAATTTCGCAGAGCGCATTTAATGGAAGCTATTTATGATTATCAACGCAGAGAGCGCCGCTTTGGAAAAACATCAGAACAAGTAATTTTAGAAAAATGAGAATTCTAGCATATATATTCTTGATCTGTTGTTCCACGGTATTTGGGCAGTTTATTAATAACACGTCAGATTTTTCAGTCCCTACCGAATATGAAATTGGACCTGTACGAGTTGTTGGTGCTGATAATTTCGACCAGCAAGCCATAAAAGCTGTTGCAGGGCTTAGACAAGGCCAGAAAATCACGATTCCTGGTGACCAACTGAGTAAAGCGATTAGAAACCTTTGGGAAGAAGAATTGTTCTCTGATATTTCAATTGTATTAGACAAGGAAATTCAAGGCGTAGTGTATTTATCGATTCATTTAAAGGCACGACCTAAATTGTCTCATTTTAAGTTCAGAGGAATTCCGAAGCGTGAGGCAGATAAACTGCGCGAGGAATTGGATTTGTTCTCAGGAAAAACAATTACAGAAAATTTATTATTTCAAACCGACGCTAAAATTCGAGGATATTTTAGAGAGAAAGGTTTTTACTCCATTTCTGCGGATATTACCCGGATCAAGGATACCATAATGAATGACTCTGAGATTTTTGTTATCAATATTGAACGGGGTGAAAAAGTGGGAATTAAAGAAATTCAACTTGACGGTGCTGAAAGTGTTCCTACATGGAAACTGTATATGGCAATGAAAGACACTAAAAAGAAGTCTATATTGCGGATCTTCAAACGTTCAAAATTCACAGTATCGACCTATGAAAAAGATAAAAAGGCCCTGATTGAAAAGTTCTATGCCGCTGGATTACGAGACGCACATATAGTAAGTGATACGGTGTATTTTCAAGACCCGAAAAACTTAATTGTTCGCATTACCATAGATGAGGGCAGCAAATATTATTTTGGTGATTTCGAATGGTTTGGCAACAGTAAATACCGTTCTAGTTTTCTTGATTCTGTAATTGGCATTAAAAAGGGGGATGTATATAATAAAACACTGTTGGACAAACGCTTGAACGGTGGAGAAGACGGCAGGGATATTAATTCTTTATACATGAATAAAGGCCATTTGTTTTTTCAAATTTATCCAGTAGAAACAGGAGTTACCGGTAATTTCATTAATTATCAATTTAGAATTTATGAGGGCAAAGAAGCCAGATACGGAGAAATCACAGTTATCGGAAATACCAAAACCAACGACCAGGTGATTTATCGTGAAATCCGAACGAAACCGGGTGATTTGTTTAATAAGGAAGACATCATGCGGACGCAGCGGGAGTTGTCTCAACTCGGGTTTTTCAATGACCAAACCATGAAAGTTAATCCCATGCCTAACCCAGAAAAAGGAACGGTTGATATTCAATATGTTGTAGAAGAAAAATCTTCCGATCAAATTGAATTATCGGGTGGATATGGTGGCGCTGGTCCAACGGGGTCCGGACGTGTCATAGGCACCCTAGGCTTAACATTTAATAATTTTTCCACCAAGAATTTTTTCAAAAAATCAGCGTGGTCTCCGCTTCCGGGGGGCGACGGTCAGCGTCTTTCTATTCGTGCACAATCGAATGGACGATTTTATCAGGGTTATACCTTCTCATTTACAGAGCCATGGTTAGGGGGTAAAAAACCAAATGCACTTTCGTTTTGGTTAAATAACACGGCCTTATCTTCAAACGGATTCATTAGAACCAATCCTGCCTATAATGGAATTTCAATTACCGGGGTTGGGGTAGGACTACAACGAAGAAAAAAAATCCCAGATGACTATTTTACCGCGTATTATGAATTGAGTTATCAGTATTATGATGTGGTGAATGATTTCAGGTTTCCATTATTTCCTAAAGGGTATTCTAACGATATCGCGTTGAAATATGTGTTACAACGTTCTTCGGTCAGCGCACCGATTTATCCTCAAAGTGGATCGAATTTCACCTTGACAGCAAAATCTACATTACCCTACTCCTATTTCAAGAAAGGATTAGATTATTCGAAAATGTCCATCGCTGAAAAATACCTGTATTTAGAGTACTTCAAATTTAAATTTACAGGGGAATGGTATTTACCCCTAACGTCCAATAGAAAGCTTGTCCTAATGCCACGATTTGGCTTTGGTTATATTGGTGCGTATACCGCGGCGAAAGGGGTTACGCCATTCGATCGTTTTACGATGGGCGGAAGTGGATTAACAGGGGTTAATCAGCTTGGAGGGCGAGAAATCATTGCACTTCGTGGATATGAAGATCAAGCGATTTCATCTGCGGGATCCGACCCGATTATTGCAAAATATACACTTGAGTTACGTTATCCGATTTCATTGAATCCCCAAGCAACATTTTATGTTACTGGATTCTTAGAAGCAGGAAACACCTATCCTGATTTAAAAAACTTTAATCCATTCAATGTGAAACGAGCAGCAGGTGTTGGAATTCGAGTGTTCCTTCCAATGTTTGGAATGTTAGGCCTAGATTATGGGTTGGGCTTTGATAAATTAGATTCTTGGGGCTCTGGATATAACGGGCCATCCGATGCCTCAATTACAACAAAAGGATTTTATCCAAAGCTAAGTTTCACGATTGGCATGAACCTTGGTGAATTGTAAAATTTGATAATATTATTGTAAATTCGCCGTTCGCAGTCAAAAAACACACATGAAATCATTCCACGTAGTTATTTTCCTAATGATGGCCCTGTTTACAAAGGTAAACGCTCAGTCTTTTGCCTTCATAGATTCTGATTATATGTTGAATAGCATTCCGGAATATGCAGAATCAAAAGCAAAACTTGATAAACTGGCCGAAACTTGGACAAAGGATATTGAAGATCGGTTCAATGTAATAAAAACGCAAAAAGAAAATTTTAACAAGGAAGAGATTTTACTACCCGCAGAGGAAAAAGCAAAACGGAAATCAGAAATAGAAAAATTAGAAAAAGAAACCTTGGAGCTTCAGACCCAACGGTTTGGGTTGAATGGCGATTATTTCATGAAACGCCAAGAATTAATTAAACCAATTCAAGATCGAATTTATACAGCCATGAAGAAAGTTGCTAAATCAGAAGGGTATACCTTCGTTTTTGATAAAGCCAATCAAAGCAATTTGATTTATGCCGATAAAGAAGCCGATATTAGCAACACTGTTTTGGAAGAAATGGGAATTACAAAAGAATAAACTTAAACACGTAAATATGAAACAAATTGTATTAGTTATTGCTACCGTCTTAATGACCGTGACCTTGAATGCTCAAATGAAAATTGCTCACGTGAATTCACAAAGCTTATTAGATTCGTTACCTTCCTATTTGAAAGCAGAATCAGATTTAAAGAAATTTCAAGACGATGGTGTGGCGGAATTATCGGTACTAGAAAAGCAAATCAATGATGCCTATGTTCGCTTAGATGGGATTAAAGGTGACTTAACCCCAACCATGTTAAAAATCGAACAAGAGAAGATCATGGGATTAGAACAACGTTACCAGCAAACACAATCCTTGCTTCAACAACAACTTCAAACCTTAGCAAATGAGTATAATCAACCAATCCTTGATAGACTTCAAAAAGCAGTAGAAATTGTTGCAGATCGAAAGAAAGTAAATTATGTACTTGATGTTTCCAAATTACTATATTCAAAAACAGGCATTGATATTACGGCTGAGGTTAAAACTGAATTGGCCCGTTTAGATGCGGAAGCAATGAAGAAGTAAGAACCTGTAAAGAATTAAAAGGGGCTTTTGCCCCTTTTTTTATACCTTTATTTTGTGGAACGGAAAGGAAAAATAGGTGTTTTTGATTCGGGCTTTGGGGGGTTAACGATTTTACGTGATATTGTCCATCTGTTCCCAATGTACGAATACGTATATCTAGGGGATAATGCACGTGCGCCTTACGGCAACAAGTCCTTTGATTTGATTTATGAATATACCTTAGAAGGAGTTAAATACCTCTTTGAGCAAGGATGTGAGCTCGTTATTCTTGCCTGCAATACCGCATCCGCAAAAGCACTACGCACCATTCAGCAACGAGATTTACCACACCTTGCGCCCAATAAACGAGTGCTTGGGGTAATACGGCCGAGTACGGAGGAAATTGGATCGCTATCACGAACTGGTGTGGTAGGTATTTTAGGAACAGAAGGTACGGTTAACTCTAATTCATATGTTATTGAATTGGCGAAGTCAAGTCCCAATACTAAAGTCTATCAACAAGCCTGCCCACTTTGGGTACCTTTAATCGAAGAACAACAATACCATTCGCCAGCAGGAGAGCTCATTATAACCTCAGATCTTAAGCGATTATTCGAACAGAATGCAACTATTGACGTAATTGTTTTAGCGTGTACGCATTACCCAATTTTAAAACCCTTGATAGACTCTTTGGTCCCTCCGGGGGTTACGGTAATATCTCAGGGGCCCTTAGTCGCTGAAAAACTTAAAGATTATTTAAATAGACATCCGGAGATGGAACATCGGTTAGCCCTTGGCGCAACGCTAAGGTGTTACACTACCGAGAGTAGCGATTATTTTAATGCACACGCCAGCGAAATATTCGGACAAGTCTTAAATGCAGAACAGATTCAACTAACTTAGTAGCCAGTCAATTTACGTATTATGGAAATAACAAAAGAGCTTCATGACCGCCTCGAACTACTCAATGCAAAATATCAGGCCATTGGACAAGATTTACTATCGTATTTAGACGGCTTACTGTATGCAGATGTAACTACCTATTGGGACTATATAGAATTAGATACGTTGTTAAGCCTTCAAAAGCCAAAAACAAGGTTTCCGGATGAAGTGGTATTTATCGTTTATCATCAAATCACGGAGCTTTATTTTAAATTGATCCTTCAAGAGTTCAAAGCATTGGGGGAAACTAAAACTCTTACAAAAACACATTTTATTGATCGAGTAACGCGTATTAATCGATATTTTGAGGCGCTTATAAAGAGCTTTTCAATTATGGTTGATGGCATGGACCGAGATGAATTTTTAAAGTTTAGAATGTCCTTGTTGCCAGCGAGTGGTTTTCAATCAGCACAATACCGTGAAATTGAAATTTACAGCACAGACTTCATCAATTTGGTTGCGCGTGATATGCGTTCATCGTTTGATTCAGAGGCCTCGATAGAATCCATGTATGAACAAATTTATTGGAAGTTTGGTGCTACTGAAATGGAAACTGGGAATAAAACCTTAACCCTTACTCAATTCGAGGAGAAGTATGAGCATTCGTTCATTGCCCTAGGGAAGCATTGTAAATCACGGAATTTATGGCAGGTATATTTGAGTTTATCTGAAGCAGATCAAGCCGATGAAGAGGTAAAGAAAGTGCTGCGCACGAATGATTTAAATGTCAATGTATATTGGCCTTTGGCACATTACAAATCTGCTGTTCGTTACTTAGCAAGAAAAGATGTAGATGTTGCAGCAACGGGAGGTACCAATTGGCAAAAGTATTTGCCTCCAAAATTTCAAAAGCGCATTTTTTACCCAAGCCTATGGAGTGCAGAGGAAATCGATCAATGGGGCAAGGGTTGGGTAGAAGACCAAATAAGAGAAATTCTTAAAGGGGCTTAATATAGGTTTCTGTAAAATCAAACAATCCGATTTGGCTTACCTTGATTCCTCGCATTTTCAAGTTAAACACAAAGACAAAGTCTTCATATAAGATGGGCAAAACCCAATGTTCTTCTTGTAAAATCAAATCACATGTTGTGAAATAATTATTTCGCAACCCATTGTCGGACTCTTCCATTCCCATACTAAAATTGAAGTCATAAATGGCAGAATTAACTTTGGGAAACAAGGGGTTTTGATTTTTATTGGTTGGGTTTTTACTATAAAATAGGCCAAAATAGGCCTCCGGATCAGGGTAGTCTGGAGACCAACCAAGCTTCCATATTGTCGCTTTATTGGAAACTACAGCGCTTAATCGAGTAGCTAAATCAACTTCATGAATTATCGTTTCAATACCTAAGACTGTTTTTAATTGCTTAGCAATATAGTGACAATAAATCTTAGCTTGTTGTGAATTATTCCCAGCAACATAGAGATTCATGATAGGAAATGGGCGATTTGGCCCGTATCCAGCCTCTCTAAATAGTTGTTTGGCGAGCACAACATCCACCGGTTTTTTAGGTAATTCATTGTTGTTGTAATAGGTCGATGGTGGCGCAAATCCTTGTTTTGCAGGAATTCCATCGCCATTCATAAGTTCATTGGCAATTATTTCGCGATCAATAACCAAGTCAATTGCCCTTCTAATTCGGGGGTCCTTAAAGCAATCAAGCTGCTGGTTGAGCACAATCATAGATACTCTACTTCCAGGGATTACCATTACACGGTGAGCAAATGGTTTTTTGTAATGTAATGCCTTAAGGTCATATAAAATATGGTCTATATGTTGTGGCGAAACCTCACTGATCATGTCCGTTTGTTGGTTTTTAAACGCGAGCACGTCATTTTTTTCACTTGGAATTACCTGAAATTTTAATGCATTAAGGTACGGTAATACATTTCCAAAAGCATCTTTTTTCCAATATGAAGGATTATAGCTAAGTAATACCTGTGTATTCCTTAACTGAGATAATTGAAATGGTCCGGTTCCTATGGGATGATTAATGATGTCCTTTTTATAGTGGGTATAAGCAACTTTAGAACAAATACCATACTTAGAACTAGTCAGTAATTGTGGGAAGTGCGCATATTTCCCATTTAATTCAATATCTAAGCAATGTGAATTCACGATACGAATCCCGGAAATTGAGTTAACCTCTTTATTTTTAAAGAATACATCTGCCCCCTTTATTTTACCAATTAACGCATCATTTGATTGATTAATATCATTCTGTGAACACGCCATTTCAAGGGTGAATTTAACATCTGATGCGGTAAGTTCTGCATTGCCGCCATCGAAGCACGCATCCTCATGAAAAAGAATCCCTTTTCTAATGTATACACGCAGAACGGTATGATCTTTTTTCCAAACGAATGATGCTGCAACGCGCGGAACTATTTCATTTGACTTTCCATCAAGGTCAAATAGCGGCTCGAAAATATTACTAATTATTCGGTGCGCATATAAATCTGAATTATATAAGGGGTGAAGCGTTTGTATAGGTTCAGGAATGGACAAGTTAACGGTGTCGCCATAAACGGCTTTCCCTCCTTTTATCACTCTTGAATCGTTTAATGCACATGAGTAGATTAGGGAACTTAAGATTACAAATAAGAGGATTGTTCCCTTCATTATTCTCCAAATCCAGATTTAATAAATCTAAGTCGATACAATTCCCCTTGAACATAGCAATCTATGAGGTATACGGCATCTGGTAGCTCATATACGTCAATTTCATTCGATTTGCCAAAAGCTAATGCTCTTCCTGCAGCATCATAAATTGCCCAATGTTCTACGGGCTGATTGATATGAATCCATTGACTGGCAGGTACTGGGTAAATCCATAAATCAGTCAACTTCATTTCACCATTTTCTAATATACCCATGTAAACACTATCGCTTATTTCACATCCGTTAGCGTCTGTAACGGTAACGTTGTACCAACCTTGTGTTAAATAAACAGCCAAGCTGTCACTCTGCTGGTTCGGGTCTGACCATAAAAACGTATAGGGAGCAGTTCCACCAGTAACGTGGGCTGTAGCCATACCATCGAGGGCATTTGGCGAAGATTCAGGGTTTATGGTAAATGATATATTCATCATACTTGGCGCTTGTATCTGAACGATTTGAGGAGTGCTTGAGCAGTTGTTGCTGTCGCTTACCACGAGTGAATAACTACCAGCAGATAATCCCTGAATTATGGCTGAACTTCCTACCCCATTTGAAGTATAGGTATATCCACCTACGCCGCCAGTTGCAAGTAAATTAAGCTGCCCATCCTGACTATTCCAACAACTCGGAGGTGTTACTTGGGTAGTAAGGCCCAAGAGTTGAGGCTCATTTATTGTATAGGACAAGGTATCATAGCATGGCCTTGCATCGGATACAGTTAATACGTAGGTTCCGGGACTCAACGAACCAAGTGAATCACTTGTTGATCCATTGCTCCATGAATAACTTACAGGCGCAGGACCGCCCGGATACACATGAATCATCCCATCATTATTCCCATGACACGTAACATCGTTTATGACGGCCTGACTTATTATCGGCGCAGCATTAGGAACGAGTACAGAATCCACTACCACGCAGCCATTGGGGTGCGTGATTGTGATTGTTGCCCAGCCCTCTGCTAAGGCATTGTTCGGCTTTGTTGTAACGCCATTTTCCCACAAAAACACACAGGTACTAAACATGCAAGGACATCCGGAACTGTTTACAATTGCTTGTCCATTTGTACCACCCGGACAGGTTGGTGGATAAATTCCTCCAAAGGAAATAGCATATGGATCCGTTAAATAGGCGGTATAGTTTTCATAGCATCCCGCCGCATCTGTTACTTGAAGCACATAGGTTCCAGCGGCAAGATTGTTAAGTTGTGGTGCAGAACTCCCGTTCGACCAAAGGTAGGTATAAGGCCCTGTTCCTAGGGTTGCACTTGGAATGATAGCCCCACTCGCTGTGCCATTGCACCAAGGTTGAGTAACCGTTACCCCAGAAAGAATACTACCAACTCCGCAATCTATGGACGTGTTGTGATATTCACCATTATTCAAGGTCCCAAGGTAACTTCCCCAAGCTAATCCTGCATTTGGATAAGTGCTGGTTAATTCAGTTCTAAACGCATAAACACCTTTCCACCCCATGACATTTAAGCTGTCTTTTTTCACCAAGTAGACCAAATCTATCGTATTATCATTGTCGAGGTTGGTAAACAAGGGGGTTGACCCAATATTCGTTCCCGCGTGAACAGGGACAATTTCTTGTATGGTGTTATTGACAAAATCAAACGATTGCAAACGGTGTTTCCAAAAACCATTTTCCATATAATTAACAGCAAGTATTGCTTCATCTCTTCCGTCATTGTTTAAATCAATAGCGTTCCCGGAAGCAAACTGAAGGTGTCCAATGCTGTCTTTCATTACTACATTACCTGTGGCGCCATCGAGGAGCACTTGATAATAGTCTGTATATCCTGAACTTTGACCTTTGGCCAATGACAGAAATACGTCGGGGCTGTTGTTTCCGGTAAAATTTCCGATTACGGGTTCTGCACTTGATTCTGTGTTTGGCAATTGGTAGCTCCAGTGGGCGCTTAGGTTGCTTCCTTTAATTTTAATGAGCTTTCCACTGTACGATTGGATGAAAATATTGTATTGGTTATTATTCGTTTTGTAAATCGAAGCAGGGGCAACGAACCCTAGATTTGGGTCGTGCGCAAGCTGAATGGAAGGGGCCAAGGTGTTGTTTAACAAATCACTCAGTGGACAAGCCCAAAAACTTCCACCAAGAGTTTCCCCTCCGGTGCCGTAAAGCACCCATTGTACGCCATTTCCTTGAATGTCTGCCACCAGGGGAGAACAGTAGGTTTCTGCACTGTCAGGCACAACAGCCTTGGCAATTACATGTCCATTTAAAGCGTTTACAACCATGAGGTGGCCTGGAGGACGAGTGGTGTCCCAAACGGGCGCGGCATGATCTCCTCCATTCGCAACCAACAAGTCCATCAATCCATCACCACTCACATCGGCAATGAATTGTGGGTTGTAGAAATTATATAGTCCGCTATCGGCCGGATTGATGTTGTTGTAAGGAAAGAAGTCCCACAATAAGGTTCCGTTGGCACCATTTATGGCTAACAACTGCGCCTGACGGCCTACCATGAACACGTCTTTTATTCCGTCGTTCGTTATGTCTTGAAACACGGCGCTTCCAAATACCTCATTACGCGTAGCTCGTTTCCACAATAGGGCACCGTTGGCACCGTTTACTGCCATAATTCCATTGTTGCTATAGACTCCATCCGTTCCTCCGCCAAACACAATGTCTTTGATCCCGTCATTGGTAAGATCACAAGCTCTCGGTGATGATAGGGTTGGAATAGAATCTATAAAAAACTGCCAGTTTTGAGAGAATAATACGCCACAAAACAGGAGAGCAACGGTAAGTAGTTTTAGTTTCATGCCAATGAATAGTTCAATTTATTGCATAAAGATAAATAATTCACGGGCAAGATGAAAGCACTTCTTTGGCTAGATGGCTGAGATGTCTTATCTTTGCACCCTTAAGGCTCCGTGGCGTTCTCCTTTACTCCGTTTCGGCGGACAGGCAACATCACGAGTAACAAGGCTCCGTGGCGCAACTGTCCCTATTGGGTATTTCAGTTGCTCACTTGCCAAAACTGGCTCCGTGGCGCAACTGTATAGCGCATCAGATTTCGGCTCTGAGGGTTGGGGGTTAGAATCCCTCCGGGGTCACAAAAGGCGCCCGCTTCATTTTGAAGCGGGCTTTTTTCTTTTTCGGGGTGTCAGAAACAGCGTTTCTGTGAGCAACGTGAAATAAAAAAGCTAAGGCAATGCGCGCATTGACGGGCGCTATGCTTGTTCGAGATCAATGCGATCGGTTCATGAAATAATCCCTCCGGGGTCACAAAAGGAAACCCTGATGCAGCCATCAGGGTTTCTATGCTTGGATTGAACCAATTTTTGGAAAACGCGTTAGCGTAATCCTTCCAGGGTAAAAAAACTTAATATAAGCAAGCCCTTTGTTTTCTATAAAATTAAATGCTAGACTTTCAATAATGTCTACTTAGCTTTGCATAAAAAATTACGCTATGACATTTCGCGATTTGAATTTAAAGAAACCCCTTTGGAATGCTTTAGATGAGTTAGGTTATCATACGCCAACTACCATCCAAGCCAATGGATTCAAGGTGATGATGTCGGGCGCTGATACTATTGGAATTGCGCAAACAGGAACAGGAAAAACCTTGGCTTATTTGCTTCCTTGTTTGTGCATGTGGGAGTTTTCTAAAGATACGCATCCTCAAATATTAATTATTGTGCCTACACGAGAATTGGTTGCTCAGGTGGTTAGAGAAGTGGAAAAGTTAACAACCTATATGAATGTGGTTGTTGGAGGCGTTTATGGCGGGGCGAATATGAATACGCAAGCCGTAATGGTTTTGAATGGACTTGATGTGCTTGTTGGTACCCCAGGTAGGATTCTGGATTTAGCGTTAAGTGGCTCCTTGAAATTGAAACACATCAAAAAAGTAGTCATTGATGAGGTGGATGAAACATTAAGTTTAGGGTTCAGGACACAGCTTTTAAATCTTTTTGAGTTTTTACCTGCCAAAAGGCAACACCTTGTTTTTTCAGCAACCTTGTCTGAAGAAGTGGAACTTTTTTTAGAAGATTATCTCATTTCCCCTGTCCGAGTAGAAGCCGCACGCGCAGGCTCCCCGATTGATAAAATTCATCAATCAGCGTACCGCGTTCCAAATTTTCTTTCTAAAGTCTCCTTGCTGCGGCATTTATTAAAAACGTTCGAAGTAGACTCCAAAATTTTAGTTTTTGTTTCCTCTCGCTCCTTAGCAGATACCTTGTTTGAGGAGATCAATGAGGAATTCTCCGATTCAATAGGGGTGATTCATTCCAATAAAGCACAAAATTTTAGGTTTGAAGCCGTTCAACGTTTTCAAACTGGCGCAACGCGCGTTTTAATTGCAACAGATTTGATTGCTCGAGGTATCGATGTTACGGATGTGACCCATGTAATTAATTTCGATATACCTGAAAATCCTGAAAACTACATTCACCGGATTGGTCGAACCGGAAGAGCGGATAAAAACGGAATAGCAATAACGTTCATTACTGAAAAAGACGATTCAGCACTCGAATCGATCCAAGTCCTTATGCAACAAGACTTAGTGTTTGAAAAGACGCCAAAACAGGTGGCCTATACAACGGAATTATTAGAATTCGAGAAACCGGTCGTTGCGATTCCTGGTAAAGCGCTCAAATTGCCTAGCCGCGAAAATAAAGGGGCCTCTTTTCACGAGAAAAAAGCTAAAAACAAAAAGGTTAATGTGCGGTACAACCATAAAAAAGCCATGCAAGAAAAATATGGTAAGCCCAAGAAAAAGCGGAAATAGTAGCAGTTTTCTGTAGATTATTTCGATTGACTTTTAAATCACCCCCTAATAGTTAGGACAAAAAAAAAGCCCTTTCGGGCTTGTATTATTTTTTGTCGTCTAAAATCCGCTTCGGACGTAGGCGCTCAAAAATATCAATAGTTATCCAAAAAGGAACGATAAATCCTAATAGGAATAATAACAACCAAAATGCCATTCCGAAAATTAAAAGGAATAAAACAATACCAAAAGTGCTTATCATCTTGTAAATTTGTGTTCGATTACAAAGGTAAACAATAATTAGTTACAAAAACAAACCCAATGGAATTTAGAATTGAAAAAGACACCATGGGAGAGGTACACGTTCCTGCTTCCAAATATTGGGGAGCTCAAACTGAACGCTCCCGAAATAACTTTAAAATCGGACCAGAAGGTTCGATGCCGAAAGAGATAATTTATGCGTTTGCTTATTTAAAAAAGGCAGCAGCTTTCGCTAACCATGAGTTAGGTGTCTTAGCAATCGAAAAACGAGACTTGATAGGGGCGGTGTGTGATGAAATGCTAACAGGAATGCATGACGGTGAATTTCCTTTGGTTATTTGGCAGACAGGTTCTGGAACTCAATCGAATATGAATTGCAATGAAGTGATTGCTAATCGAGGGCATGTGCTAACTGGGGGCTCATTACTCGATGAAACCAAAGCGCTTAATCCAAACGACGATGTGAACAAATCACAATCGTCAAATGACACGTATCCTACTGCAATGCATATTGCCGCTTATAAGCAAACGGTAGAAATCACACTCCCAGGCATGAAACATTTACGAGATGTGTTAGATCAAAAAGCGATTGCATTTAAGGATATCGTTAAAACAGGAAGAACCCATTTTATGGATGCAACCCCCTTAACCCTTGGCCAAGAATTTAGCGGGTATGTAGCACAAATTGATTATTCCATTCGATGCATCAATAATGCATTGGAAGCTGTTTCAGAACTTGCTCTTGGTGGAACAGCTGTGGGTACTGGATTGAATACCCCTGCTGGCTATGATGTATTAGTCGCTAAAAAAATCGCTGAATTTACAGGCCTGCCGTTTGTTACGGCAAAAAACAAATTTGAGGCCTTAGCAGCCCATGACGCCATGGTTGAGTTGTCCGGTGCATTAAAACGATCGGCGGTTGCTTTAATGAAAATTGCCAATGATATTCGAATGTTGTCATCTGGTCCACGCTGTGGTATTGGAGAACTTATTATTCCTGATAATGAACCAGGATCTTCTATCATGCCAGGCAAAGTAAATCCTACCCAACCTGAAGCATTAACCATGGTTTGTGCCCAAGTAATTGGAAATGATGTAACGGTTTCAATAGGGGGTTCCAATGGTCATTTTGAATTGAATGTATTTAAGCCCGTGATCGCAGCCAATGTGTTACAATCCGCGCGATTAATAGGAGATGCGTGCGTTTCGTTCGCAGACAAATGTGCCGTAGGAATTGAACCTAACTTACCAGAAATCAAAAAGCATCTGAATAACTCGCTAATGCTTGTAACGGCGTTAAATACAAAAATCGGGTACTATAAAGCTGCTGAGATCGCGAAATATGCACATAAGAATGGGACTACCCTTAAGGATGCTGCCGTTTCCTTAGGCCATGTAACACCGGAAGAATATGATATCTATGTAGACCCTTCTAAGATGATTGGTTCCATGGGTTAATTGGGCAACTATTGCTAACTTTACAACAAAATAAACACCATGTCAAAAATAAACGTAGCGAATCCTGTAGTTGAGCTGGATGGAGATGAAATGACCCGTATCATCTGGAAATTTATAAAAGATAAACTGATCCTTCCCTATTTGGATGTCGATATTAAGTATTATGATTTAGGAATCGAAAAACGTGACGAAACCAACGATCAAATTACAATTGATGCTGCTGAAGCAATTAAGAAATACCAAGTTGGTATTAAATGCGCAACAATAACACCGGATGAAGCGCGCGTTAAAGAGTTTAATTTAAAGTCGATGTGGAAATCTCCGAACGGAACCATACGTAATATCCTAGATGGTACGGTATTCAGAGAGCCTATCGTTATGCAAAATGTCCCGCGCTTGGTTACCAATTGGACTGCACCAATTATTGTTGGTCGTCATGCGTTTGGTGATCAATACCGCGCAACAGACGCCGTGTTTAAAGGCAAAGGAAAACTCACAATGACCTTTACACCAGAAGATGGGGGTGAAGTACAGGAATTTGAAGTTTATAACTTTAAAGGTGACGGTGTTGGTTTGGCCATGTATAATACCGATGATTCTATTCGCGGGTTTGCACGAAGTTGTTTTAATATGGCCCTAAGTAAGAAATGGCCATTGTACCTTTCTACAAAGAATACTATTTTGAAGAAATACGACGGACGCTTTAAAGATATTTTCGAAGAAATTTATCAAGTTGAATTTAAATCGGCATATGAAGCAGCAGGCATTGTATATGAGCATCGCTTAATTGATGACATGGTGGCTTCTGCCTTGAAATGGAATGGTAATTTTGTTTGGGCATGTAAGAATTATGACGGTGATGTTCAGTCAGATTCAGTAGCACAAGGTTTCGGGTCACTTGGTTTAATGACCTCTGTTTTAGTGACGCCAGACGGTGAGATTATGGAAGCGGAGGCTGCGCACGGAACAGTAACCCGCCATTTTAGAGATCATCAAGCGGGCAAGAAAACATCCACGAATCCAATTGCTTCAATTTTTGCATGGACACGCGGATTGGCTTTCCGCGGAAAATTAGATGGAAATCAGGAGTTAATTGATTTCTGCACGACCTTAGAGCGTGTTTGTATTGAAACGGTTGAATCTGGCATTATGACCAAGGATTTGGCGGTATGCGTACACGGAAATAAAGTGAATCATGGTGAACACTACGTATATACGGAAGAGTTTTTAGATGCCTTGGATCGCGGATTGAAAGCAAAAATGAACTAAATTTAATCCCGCAATAGCGGGATTTTTTATGCGGTATTCAGTAAACCTTTTTATCCTATTTTTTTATTCTTGTATAAGTGGACAAGGGCTACCAGGTACATGGATTGGTTCATATCAAGGTGATATGCAGTTGTATGGAAAAGACGCTACCCCGTTTGCAACGGTATTGGTTCGCCTATCAATTCAAGAAATTAAAAAAGATTCAGTGTGGACTTACTTTATGACTTATGGTGATAAGGATAAGACGGGGTATCTTGAAAAGAAATACCATATAGTTTTGAAACCTGATGGCTTAGTGATGGACGAAGGCGATGGGGTATTAATTCCCATGCGATTATTTGGGGATTGTTTAATTGATTTCTATAGCATCGAAGACAGTGACAATACAAACTCTTTTATGAGTAGTGTGCTTTGCCGGCAATCAAGCGGTGATCTTGAGTTCAATTTATTTGGTGGGTCCTTGACTCCGTTGAATACTTCTCAAATAATTGAAGAATCAGAGGGCTTGGCCTTTGGATTAAGTACCTACAACCTCGGGTTTAATCAGCATGTTTTATTGAAAAAAATAATTGAATGAAAACAATTTTATATGCCCTGTTGATGGGGTGTTTTTTAACTTCTTGTAAAGCCATTGAAACAGCTGTTCCTGAGAATTTTGTTGAACCATATCCCGCGCTAAATAATGAGGTATCGGCGATTACCATTCCGGTTGAAATTGATCTCTCAAGTTATTTAAAGGCAGCTGAAAAGGAAATCCCAAAATCTTACTCAGGTAAAAATGAGCAGTGTGAAGGGGTGAGCACCGCCTATTCTATAAAACGAGATGATATTAAATTTTCTGGAAGCGGAAACAAAATTGGATACGAAGTAGGAGGACAACTTAAATTGAAGATTAATTATTGTCCCAAATGCCAAACGCTTACCGATGAGAAAGGTTCCTGCATTATTCCCAGAGTATATGTTAGTTGTGGTGAAAACGAACCGATGCGGAAATTCAGTCTTAAATATAGTACGGCCGTGAAGGTTAATTCTGATTACACGTTTAAAACCACCACGAATTTACAGAAATTCGAATTGCTCGACCCTTGCGAATTAACGATAGCGAATATTGATGTCACTACGGATGTTGAGAAAGAAATAACCAAACAACTCAAGGTGCTTGAGCGCGAAATAGATAAGCAGTTTAGTGCAATTGATATTAAATCCACAGCGAAAGAATCATGGAAGTTGTTACAAGAACCCACTGAAATTCCGGGCTATGGGTATCTAAGTCTCGCCCCTTCTTCTTTGGCAATAAGTGAGTTGAAATTTAGCGGTAAAAAAGCAAGTTTTAATTTTAATATAGATGTTTCTCCTTCCTTCACAACAGAAAAACCCCAATTAATTCCGTCTGCTCTTCCTGATTTGTCCAAGAGTAAGGTTGATAATGGGTTAAATTTTGGATTGGATGTGATCTTGAGTTATGACTCCCTATCTAACTTTATTCGGTCTTCGTTTAAAGGCGAGGTTTTTGAAATAAAACGAAAAAAAATAATTATCGACGATATAGCTGTTTCCGGATCCGCTGATAATCGAATTATTCTTAAAACGCAATTCTCTGGTACAAAGCGGGGGGTTATTTATTTACTCGCAACACCCGTATTAAACGATTCATTGAAGCAAATTGAATTAACCAATGTAGATTTCGATGTGAAAACAAAAAGCGTGCTCTTAAAGTCTGCGAAGTGGTTTTTTAATTCAAAAATCAATCAATTAGTGGAGGAACAAGGTAAGTTTAACTATACACCAATGATTGAAGACATGAAAAAAGAGATTAATACGTCGTTGAATCAACCTTTAACAGATGGCGTTGCGATGAGTGGACGTATAGCTAGCATCTCCTTAAATAAGATTTACTACACAACGACCCATCTTGTTCTTCGAACCCAGATTGGTGGTAATTTGAAACTTATTTTAGAGTAACTCGTTAATACCCAAAAAATGGGTGTTGAAAAAGCTCTTTAATTTATTCTTCTTTTTATTGGTTGTTGAAGCGCTCTTTGCGCAACAAGATTTTTCAACATGCGCTGGAAATGTAGTAATTAGTCCGAATACGACATACCAATTGAAGTTCAAGGGAAAATTAGGGAAAGACAAAAGCGGCATTCAATCGTATTGTGATCTCCCGGTATCTTCTAATAACTTAGTTTGGTTGCAATTTCATCCCCCCCACAGTGGCCGCATGAGCCTTGCATTACAACCCTCTGGCGATTCAATCATTGTATTCATTTTCGAAACGAATGCAACGGACGATTGCGGAGCGATTTCTTCTAAAAAAGCGACCCTTGTGACGTGTGAAAATAGATCCGCTCTGGATACGCTTAATCCAATATATAAGTGTTCAGCTGATAAGAATTATTACATCGCGCTTTATGTTACCAAAGGTAAAGCACCCTTGATCGATTTAAAACTTAACTACACCCCACTTACGTCGGAAGGAACGGTATTGAAGGATTCGTTACTTCTAAATTTAGCATATTCAAAAGAACTTCCTGTGTATGGAATACACTTCAGGGATGAGCTTACTGGATTTCCCGTTATTGCTAAATTATCCCTTGTTGCATCAAGCCTAATCGATGGGACATATCGCGGCTCCGACATCTTGGTAAATAACCAACGTAAACTTAAGGCCTCCCTGCGAATCGATTCAGAAGGGTATTACTCTAAGGACATTTTTGAGCATCCGATTCCATCAACTACGCATCATGATACGATTTTTTTAGCACCCATTACACACGGTGCAATCACCAAATTAGATGACATTTATTTCGCAGGTGGTCTTGCAATAATTCTGGATGAATCCATGCCACGATTAAAACGATTAAAAGATTTCTTGTTATTAAACCCTAGTATTTCCATTGAAGTTCAAGGCCATGTGAATGACGAAGGGGGGAATTCCTTAAGTTCTCAGCGATTGTCCAAAAAAAGAGCCAAGCGGATTGTAGAATATTTAATTTCATGTGGAATTGAGCCAGAAAGGCTTTCTGCGGTTGGTTATGGAAACACTAAACCAATCTTTCCTAAGCCAGAATCTGAGGAACAGAAAGAAGCCAATCGAAGGGTTGAGGTTAAAATTAAATAATCAACGATAAAAAGGAGAAATCATCCAATATACGACAACTCCTGTAATGGCAACATATAACCAGATCGGGTAGGCAAAACGCACCAATTTTTTGTGCGCTTCGTATTGACCCGCCCAGGCAAAAAGATACGCGTAAAGTACCATTGGAATCACTACCATGCTTAATCCAATATGGCTTATTAGTGTAACAAAATATATCGTTCTCCAAGTTCCTGCAGAAGCCTTCTCTGCATCGCTAAGTATGCGGTCATGGTTTAAATCTCCATATTGTGTTGGATCGGAAGTGAGGTGATATGCAACATAACAAACCAGGAACATTAAAGACAACAAAAGCGCTAAGCGTATAAAAAACCGGTGTAATTCTATTTTTCCTTGCTTAACCATGAAAAGCGCAAGGATGAGTAATAAGGCTGTTGCGGCATTAAAACCAGCATAAATTGGAGGTAAAAATGACAAGTCTCCAGGAATACGAATGCGAAATAATGCACCTACTACCAATGGAATAACAATCGAAACAGCAATAATTAGTTTCTTAACCGTGGGGATTTTATTTGGAGCTAGTGTGTTCATCATAAAGTATATTTATTTCTTTAACCATTCTATCGAATTCTTGTTCATTTACTGATAGATCAAAATTAGTCACCGCATAAACGCCGCGTACATGACCTTGGGCGTCAACTAAGGTAAAAGATCCAGAATGCGCATAGCCACCCGCAGATTCATCGTCTTTACCCGCAAACGTTAAAAAACTTTGAATTCCTAAGCGGTGAGTTTCTGCTTCATTTCCGGTGAGAAAATCCCAGTTTTTATAATTTACCTGATGGGTCACTTGGTATTTTTTTAAAACTGCTGGATTGTCATGGGTTGGATCAATCGTAAACGAAAGAAATTGAAGTTCGTCAAGCGCGTCTTTCGATAATGTTTTATGCAGCCGCTTTAATTGATTGTTCATTATTGGGCAAATGGTAGGGCATGAGGCAAAGAAAAACTCTACAATCCACATTTTGCCTTTATACGTCTTATTGGTTACGAGCTTCCCCTCTTGATTTGTAAACGAAAAAGCGGGAATAACAGGATAGACGGTATCAGCATAAACAACACCACCTTTTTCCGTATATTCAACATCCGAATTTCCTAAATAAGGCAGTTTAGGCGATTCTTTACACCCGAAAAGCAAAATGATTGCGAGAATGCTACTTACGTATCGCCCGATCTTTGTCATATTGTTTTAATAACAAGGCTAAACTTTCTTTCATGCGGCGGATAAGGCCTTCTTGATTCCCTTTTAAAACCATTCGCAAATGATTTTCTTTGTCGCCTAAAAGGATAAGCTCTTGGAATCCCTCTCCGCCGTAATATTTTTCCCCCTTTTGAAGCAAGGTTTGATTGTTGTGCTCAATGTTGTAAATGCTGCGAACATCTCCAGAAGCAACGATCCATAAGTTAGGATCATAGCCCTCCACATCACGTTCCATCATCTGTTGAACCAGAGTCAAGTCTTTTTCTGGGTTCCCTTTGCCGTCTGTGACAAAAGAAATCATGCGTACACGTTTCAGTTGTTTGTGACTGTTTTTACGTATGTGTTGGTAAAGTATTTGGTTTAACCGCCAAAATGAAACCGAACAATCCCACGGACAACCTTTTTGAAGCGTAGTAATGATAATGATTTCACCTTTGAATTCCTCTGCCGTTCGGTTTCTCCCTTTACTATCGGTAAAAGAATAGTTTTTCAAGGCCCCATAATCATCTAAGGTCTTGAACTGATGCGTACAACCACGGGTTGAAATGAAAATCAAAAACAAGGCTGGACCAAATACCAAAAGGAAGCCGAGAACGTTCCTTAGTTTTTTGGTCATATTCATTGGGATTTATGAAAAGTAATTCAATACGGACTTAATGGCCGTAGCTTCCCAAAGTGCAATAAAAATCAAATAAAGAATAAATATAAAGTACGGAACGAGAATTACATACCGTAACCACTTACGCTCATCTCCAAGGTGCATGAATACCATAACAATGTATCCTGCCTTAAGTAAAGTTAACGCAAGAAAGGTCCATTTAACTAATGGCCAAATTGAAGCGTCTTGCTTGATAACAGCACCTAAAACTACCTCAATAATTGTTACTAAGGTAAGTAGTATCGTTACTTTGTAGATTTTCTTTCGAATTTCTAACCCTTTTTCTTCACTGTGGTGAGCATCTAATGAATATTCAATTAAATCGTCGCGTTCCATATGTAAAATTATAAAAGATAAAAGAATGTAAATACGAAGACCCAAACAAGGTCTACAAAGTGCCAGTACAATCCGGTTTTTTCAACCATTTCATAGTGTCCTCTTTTGTGGTATGTGCCGGCTACAACACCAAGGCAAATGATAATATTAATTACAACACCGGAAAATACGTGAAACCCGTGGAATCCAGTAATAAAGAAAAAGAATTGTGCGTATTGTTGCGGACCGTATTCATTTTGTTTTAAGTTAGCACCATAAATCACACGGTTAGCTTCCCCTGAATACAGCGCTTCATAGTATAGTTTTTCCGCTTTTGCACCAGTAATTTCACGCTTTGCCTTTGATGCTTTATTAACCTTACCACTTTTCTTAATGATTAATTTCAATTCATGGTCTTTTTCTTTAGTAATAGACGCTTTAGACCCGTCATGTAATGTAATGATACCGTTGGTTATGTGTCCTGCAGCTGCAGCATGTTGAAAGGTGTGCATTAAGTCTTCCTTGATTACATCGCCTTCTTTATGGTGCTTACCAGCCTTAGTAACCTTAAAGTTTTTGATTTCACCGAAATGACCTTTGACAATGGCTACAGATCCATCGGCCAATTCGATTTTTCCGAACTCAGAACCATGAATGAAGTGATACCATTCCCATCCTTGAGACCCAACAAAGAAAAAACCACCGATAATTGTTGCAATCATCCATTTTGTAACCCCGTTACGATCCATTCGATGACCTGCCTCAACCGCCAACACCATGGTTACCGATGAGATAATCAAAATAAATGTCATTAACGCTACGTAAAGCAACGGATACCCATGACCTAGGAACGGCATGGAGTTAAACGTTTCTTCGCCAATTGGCCAAGCTTCTAAGCAATCATGTCTCGTAAATCCATAAGCAATTAAAAGTCCGCCAAAGGTTAAGGCATCTGAAACTAGGAAAAACCACATCATTAGTTTTCCGTAACTTGTTGAAAATGGAGAAATTTTACCCCCCCATAATGTCTTTGAATCAAGTGCTGCGGTATGACCTGCCATCGTATTAAAATTTGTGCAAGTTTAATGAATAAAATTGAAAAACAGGAATAAATACACCCACAATATGCCTAAAAAGTGCCAAAACATTGACCCTAATCGAAGGGATAAATGATTTGTTTCGCTGTATCGACCTGTAAATGAGTTCTTTACCATGACCAATAAATAGATTAAGGCGCCCAAGACATGTAAGAGGTGAGCAAACGAGATTACATATAGAAACGCACTCGCATTATCCGAAGTTTCTCGGGCGTTAATTTGTGCGCTTTCACTTAGAATTCGTCCGTTAATCCAGAAATTCCCGTTTTTATAATCGAGTTTTTTTCCTTTTAAATACACATTAAAATCTTTACCGTATTGACCTTTCATCATAAAGTGCCCACGCCCTAATACTACATTCATCGACACTTTACAAAGCCTTATTTCATCCGTGTGCGACATTAATATGGAATCAGAGATATAAAAATTACCTTTCTTGATTACCAGGGGTTGATTGTTTATAAATAAGGTGTATTTCGAAGAATAAACGGCATTCAAGGGCTTGTCTTGCTGACTGAAAATCACTTGTTCCGGCAAGGCAAAATGTTTCATATACGCTTGAAAATCTAGGAACTCTGTCTTCGTCATGGCACGATTACCAATGCTAAAATTGTTGCCATCTACAAGGATTGGTTTTCCATCTACAGTGGCTGTTATTGTATCACCATATCTTCCATCATTTACCAGGATTTCTGGATAGGTCCAGAAAATCGAAGGATTATAAATGCCTCGAGTAATTAGTTGATTATACCCTTTAAATTGGAAGGTAACAAAAAGCAATCCAAACACCAAGGTCAACGCCATGTGTAATTTCAGTAAGGATGACTTGCCTTGCTTAATTGCGCGAATGGCCAAAACAAAAAATAAGGAACTACAACCAATAAATAAGGTGCTTAAGTAAAATCCGCTGGGCATGGGGTATTTCAACCAAAATCCGCCTCCCATATTTACGTAATAGGCCGAGGTTAGTCCCGCGAAGAACATGACAACGGCAAAAATGCCAACATAAACCAAGTTTTTTTTCATTTTTTCCCTGATTTCCGGGCTTAGTTCTTTAGAATAATCCATGACTTAATAAATTTTGAATTACAGAATCCATTTTGGTAAAAACATACGCAAACTGTATGATTGGTAGATAAACAAACGAAGCGAACATTAGTTTTTTTGCATCGCGATCATCGCAAGAAATATATAGTCGGTATGAAAGAAAATAGAACCAAACCCCAAAACAACCAACAATTAATAGAGAAATATTATTGGTTATTCCCAATAACCAAGGAATGAGACTAATTGGGATTAATACAATCGAATACAGTGAAATTAGGTAGGCGGATTGTTTTGATTTTCCGGATTTGGAAGGCAATAAAAAATACCCCGCACGCTGATAATCTTCATGAGTAACCCACGCAATCGCCCAAAAATGAGGAAATTGCCACATGAACTGAATAAAAAACAGTAATCCAGGGATAAAACCAAATGCTCCAGTGTGCGCAATGGCTCCTAACATTGGAGGAATTGCCCCCGGGAACGCACCCACAAATACGGCCCAAGAACTTTTACCTTTAAGCGGGGTATATATAAATGCGTAGGAAATGAATGCGCCAATTCCTAAAAACAAACTGTTCTGATTAATTGAACACAACAAGATGGCACCACTGATCAAACAAGCAATCGATATCAATATACCATTTTTTACGCTAATCGTCCCTGTTACTAAGGGTCTGCTTTTGGTTCGATTCATTAAGGCATCTTGCTTCATCTCAAGCAGTTGGTTTACCCCGTTTGAGGCCGCCGTGATTAAAAATCCCCCCAAGAGTAATTTGACTATAATGGCAACATTCCCGCCGCCAACAAATAGATATCCAGATAAGGCAGAAATCACCACCAAAAAAGAGAGGCGAAACTTTGTGAATTGGATAAATGGGTTAATACGTTTCAATGCGATTTTTTCTGCTTGCAAAATTACAAAATTTAATGTGCACTTCTATTAGGTATTGAACATTCATATCTTCTTCTTGTTATGGTTTATTATTCCTAATTTTGTGTGAATGAGTAATCCATACACCCCGGGTCCCTTTCTTTCAAAGATTCAATTCCCATCTGATTTAAGATCTCAATTTTCGAGAGCCGATCTTCCACAAGTATCCGAAGAATTAAGGCAATATATCGTTGATGTAATTTCTGAAATCGGTAACAGTCATTTTGGAGCAAGTCTTGGCGTGGTGGAGCTGACCGTTGCGC
>JBEGMB010000306.1:0-18046 GCA_041183245.1 Bacteroidota bacterium | reverse complement strand
TGCATCGTGAATTAAGCCAACAATCGCACCAACCGAATACTGCCAGTAACCAAAACGGAACAAGATGTACAAGAAGATGGCAATTAAGGCTACAGTCATCGAGATGAATGAAGAGTTCCATAACTCACTAGACACCGAGGCACTCACAGTCCGTTGCCCCATAATAACCGCTTTACCCATAGAAGGCTCCAACACCTTCAATGCATCGAGCATTTTACCTTTTACCTCTTCAGTAGCTCCATCCTCTTTCAACTTGTAGTTTGTTGTAATCTCTACATTAAACTCATTAGAAACAGTTTTTAACTCAATTGAAGAAACTTCTTTATTCTCGATAAACGTTTTATTTAACTCTGCACGGATTTTCTCGATATCCGCTTTTTTATCAAACTTCACAGCAAAGGTACGTCCACCGGTAAATTCCACACTTTCTTTAAGACCACGGGTGAATAAGCTTAGCATACCAATGAGGGTTACCGAAACAGAGAAGATGTAAAAATACTTCCGTGCACCAATCCAATTGAAGTTAAAGTTTTGGAATAATCCTTTTGAAAACTTCGTATCGAAAGACACCCCTTTATTTCGTTCCATCCAGAAGGTAATAACCAACCTAGAAATAAAGATGGCAGAGAATACGGAAGTAAAGATACCTACAATTAAGGTAGTCGCAAAGGACTCAATTTCACCTGTTCCGAAATATTTAAGAATCACCGCAACTAATAAGTGGGTCATGTTCGCATCGATAATTGAAGGCAAGGCTTTTTTGAAACCAATTTCAATCGCTTTAGACGTTTCATTGCCTGCGCGTTGCTCTTCACGAATACGTTCAAAGATCAAGATGTTCGCATCCACCGCAGTACCAATGGTTAAAATGATACCGGCAATCCCTGCAAGGGTAAGTACTGCACCAAAGGATGCCAAACAGCCCATGATGAATATTACGTTGGCAAACAACGCAATATTAGCAGCCATACCCGATTTCCCATAATAGAAATACATGTATAACAATACGGCAAGGAAGGCAAATCCGAAGGAAACTAATCCAGCATTAGAGTTTTCAGCCCCAATACTTGGTCCAACACGGTTTTGTTCTTTGATCAAACATGGCGCAGGTAATGCCCCACCGTTTAAAAGTCCAGATAATGACTCAGCCTCTTCAAAGGTGAAACTACCAGAAATTTGCGTGTTTCCGTTTGTAATTGGATTAATTACTGTAGGCGCTGAATACACTACATTATCCATGGTAATTGCAACGATTCGGTCCTTATTTTCTGTGGTCATTTGACCCCACTCATCGGTACCTTCTGCAGTCATTGCAAGATCTACTGTGATTTTCCCATCACGTTGATCGTACCCAGTTGATGCGCTTGAAATATGCTGTCCGTTTACGCGCGCCTTTCCATCGATAGGAACTTTACACGCATAAAGCATATATCCAGTTTGTTTCTTTTTGTTGTTTAACTCATCCGGTTCTGCACCCCACATGAATTTAACGTTCTTTGCTGCAAAAATTTGCTGAATGTCTGCTCTTCTTAAGATTTGATCTACTGCCGCACGGTCTTTGGCTAAGGAAAATCCGATTGCGAATTGTCCAACCGGTTGCACATAGCTCATTAAGCTTTTGTCCATCCCCCCAGTTAATGTTTGAGTAGCATTTGCTAGCGTTTGGGTAGTATCCGTAGTTGCGGAAGTATCCGTATTGTTATCTAAACGCTCCGGCGATTTACTTAGGGCATCCGCAGCCGTAAGCTCAGCATTCAACTCAGAAGGCATGTAGGTTTCGAAAAACTCTAAGTTCGCAGTAGACTTTAATTTTTGTGCTACGGTGTTCTCGTCTTGAACTCCTGGAAGCTCGATGTAAAGACGGTTGGTAGATAAATCTTTTTGGATGTTTGGTTGAGCTACCCCAAATTGATTAATCCGACGATACATAATTTGCTCTACTCCATCCATGGCTGAAGTCAACAAATCTCTAAAATACTTTTCTACCTCAGCATCTGTTGAGTTCACACCAATTCCGTCTCCTTTCAATAGAAGACCAAGTTTCATTTTATTTTTCTTCGCGGAGGCAACAAATAAATCAAGGAAATCTCCTTTTCCTGCTGCGTACTTGCTGTTTGCTTCGTTGTAAATTTTACGGAACTTCAATGAATTAGGACTTTGTGCATGACTCATTAAAAGATCTCCAGTTGAAATCTCCATGGTAACACTCATACCACCAACTAAGTCAAGACCAAAAGCCAAGGAACGCTTTTTAACTTCAGAGAATGTTGACCCGAAAATCGGATAGATTGCTTTTGAACCTCTTTCCTTAAGAATTTCATTAATAAACGCTGCCTTCGCTAACTCTTCACCTTCAGGCGTATTAAAGTTAACTGTCGTATTGTTAGGTAAAAAACCGATACCCTTTAAGGAATCTTTCTGAGCAAACGCTTCTTTTTTCAGTTCGCTAACACGAGCAACTGCTTCTTTTTCTGCTTTGCGTTCTTCACGTGTAGCGTACCAAGTAAATGATAATTGATATAAACAAACTACCGTCAGTAAAATGGTTAAAAACCAAAAAAATCCCTTATTTCTCATTGCGTCGCAGTATTATCGTAAATTAAAGGGTGCAAATATAGGATTTCCCCGCATTAAAATCAACTTTTTATACGGACTTCATTGTTTAGCACAATAAACGGGACGAATTTTAAATCGTACGGATAAAATCCATTAGTGTTTTAGCGAAGGATTCCCAGCCATTTGCCTGGTTTTGTTTTGCGATATTGGCGCTAAAAATTGGTTTAGCATTTGAATTCATATACTGTTGTACTGCGTCAGCAATCTCCTCTGGCACTACGTTTTCAACCACATATCCTGTTACACCGTGATCAATACTTTCTGCAAGTCCACCCACATTCGTTGCAATGGTAGGAAGCTCAAAATGCTGTGAAATTCCACTAATACCGCTTTGTGTGGCGGACTTATAGGTTAACATACATACATCGCTCGCGGAGAAAAATACGGGAACTTCATGATCATCGATATAGCGTTCAAACACATGACAACGTTCAGTTACTTTAACCTGCTCCATTAATCGCTGGTACTTTTTGAAATCGCCATAGGCCTCTCCAGCAATAATTAAATGATAGGAATCATCAAGTTTCGCGAGGGTTTCAATCAATACATCCAAGCCTTTGTAGTCTCGAATAATACCAAAAAACAACAAGAATTTTTTGTCCTTTAACTGACTCAAACCAAGGGTCTGTAGCGCGACGTCCCGATCAATTCTAGGTCCGAACTGATTATAAACCGGATGAGGAATCACCATACATTTAGCATCAGGAAGGTAGGACAATAAATCGTTTTTTACCTTTTCGGTCATGGCAATGAAGGCATCATTCCGATTCAAGAAATATCGATTAAAGGCATGGTCAAAAAATCTGCGTTCGTGCGGAATAACGTTATCTAAAATGGCTATACGCTTGGTGAATCTTGATTGACGGCTCAGAACAAATCCTAAAGAAGGAGCAAAAAAGGTCATCCAATATTTTGTAAGCAATACCTCCGGTTTGGTCTTACGGATTGCTTTCGCGGTAAAAATATAGGTGAATGGATTAATGGTGTCCAATACCCTTCGAGCCGGTATAGCATCCGCTTTATCCTCAGGGCTTACGAATTGCGTTTTACCAGGAAAAAGCAGGGTTGGATATTGACGTTTAAATGTTACGGCACTAACCTCATGGTTTTTCTCGAGTTGGCGATATAACAAGGCATTGAATTGGGCGATTCCGCCGCGGTAAGGATAGAATGTTGATAGAAAACTAATCTTCATACTAGGCAATCGTGTTTAACCCTTTGTATACCGTTTGTGGTTCAATGTCATTCATACACGACGCACCACGAACACATTCATTCCCATAATAGCATTGGCATGGCGAAGGAGGTCCAACAATTACGCCTCGACCATACAATTCAAATTCGTGTGGGTTAAAAATGGTATTCATTAAGACCATCTTTTTTTGGAGGGCTGTTGCAATGTGCATCATCATGGTCACTTGGGTTACCACAACATTGCAGGTATTGGTTAAACTTATAAAGGTTTCTAAATCGAAGTGTCCAGGGTAATACACCCCTGCTTTTTCAGACAAGGACATATTTTTAGTATGCTCTAATTCACCACCAAGAAACATCGGATAATATCCTTGTTCACGCAAGGTGCAGGCAAGTTCTACCCAATATTCATCTTTCCAAAGACGCGTATTCCAACGGGGACCACACCCCGTATTTAATCCAACGACTGGTTTTCCGTCACGTTTTTCATCAAGGACCGCTTGCCAATGACTATATTTCGCTTGATTCAACTGAATCGCATAGGGTTCAAAATTGAAGGAGGCGTGACAAATTTCAAAAATTTCCTGCAGGTAGCTTTTCGTGTTTTCTTTAGATAATTGATCAAAAAAACCAGTCATTAATTTATGCTCCGCAGCGCTAGTACAAGGTGCAACTGCGTGATCTTCCCACGTGTACCCATATTTCTCGCGTGCTTCTACTTTAGCCATTAAAACGCAGGCTTCAGCTTCTTTATCGAGATTAACGGCCACATCAAACAAACTGTTTTCTAGCAGAAAAACCGACATTGCATTAAACGGAAGGATTTGTTCTATTTGATCTTTAGGCAAGATTTCTGGACTTTGTGTCATCCAGGTAATGTGTGCGTTTGGATATTTATTTCTAAAAAGTGTAAGTAAGGGCGTAGTGCGGATGACATCTCCTAAGGCGGCAAGTTTGATAATTAAAATTCGAGTTTCCAAGGGTTGAAAATGCGTACAACTGTCGCATACGCTACCATCCAACTTATTGAACTTACAAGGAATATGTCCTTTAAAAAACCTACAATCTCGTTTTACCTCACTGAATTCCATAGCCTCAAAGTTACAGATTAATGCCCGTACTCCAAGAGGGTGAAGTAAAGTTCCTTGCCCTGTGAAACATCCAAGGTGTCAAAATTTGAAATTTGAAGATCCTTGTAATACTTTTTTACCAATCCAATCTGTTTCGCATACACCTCGTATTGATTTTGATAGGAGACTAATGTTAGTTCTTTCGCAGATACTACATGTACGGTACTATCCGACTGAATGGAGCCCACCGAATAGGGTTTATGGATATACTCATAGAATGCTTGCGCAGATGGAAGGAAATTAAATTGATTTGGATCCCAAATCGTAGCTGTTTTTACAGGGAATCGGAGTACCACCCGTCGAATATTCTCTTCTACCAATTCGGCCCGATTCTCTGCTACAACCGTTGTCCAAACATCCGTTAGTACCCATGAGGCCGAAGAATTACTTCGTTTATAGCGATTGAATCGGTTTACGATTCGTCCTTCATTGTCTAATAGGGTATCTCCAATCTCCGTTTTTAACTGATAGATTATCGTATCATGAGGTGTAGCGGCATTTTCATCATGTATGATTTCAGTCACCTGATAGACCCAAAAACTACCTTCCTTTATGGGGTAATATCCGTAATGAAAACTCGAAAGAACTGATGGCTGTTGGTCTTTCTTGCAGCTAAACACGAGCAGGGACAAGGCAGAAAGCAACACGAAGGCAATTCGATTCATACTTAAAAATACTTATTCTTCCGGAATAACACCTTGTTTACGACATTTTTCGAGGTATTTCTCAAGATCCTCCTTAGTTAATTTATCTCCATTTAGCCAATATGTACGGTATACCTCTTGTCCTTCCTCGTCGTATGCATAGGAATACCCGAAAGCCTTTCCGTTGCGGTATTTAATCGTTGAAGCTAAGGTTCCGTTTGGATGAAAGGATTTCCATACCCCGTGTTTTGCACCATTCAAATAAGAGCCCTCTTGGACCTTAACACCGGATGATAGGTATTGGCTGTATGGACCTTCTAGTACACTGTCTTTGTACATTTCAATTGAAGCACATTTTATTTCGCCCGTTTCAACCTGGTCTTGAATGTAAAACACTCGACGTTCACCGTTAAGCTTGTTGTTTTTAAAGACTTCTGTGCTAAGTAAATAACCTTGGGCGTTATAGTTTTTCCAAAGGGAGTCTTTTTTCATATCCCTAAAAAGCCCTTCACTCATCAATTCTTCATTTTCAAAATAAAACCAGGCATAACTACGCTTTGCCCCTTCATGTCTTACGATGGATTTGATTTTCCCTGAGGGGTAATAATATTTAAATTCTCCATAGGGTATATCGTCTTTAAACTGTCCTCTATAAATCAAGGTCTTAGCATCCGGATAATATTTCTCCCAAACGCCTTGTTTACGTCCTTGTGAATCTTTTTTATTCTGTGCCAGCATAGATGACACCGCAAGACAAATAAACAAAAGAGAAAATATTAAGCGCATAGGTTGTTCATTAATTCCAAGAGGGAGTTCACTGACAGGTCAGGAACCTCTTCCGTTACTTCTTCACTTTCTACCAATACCGTTTTCATCCCTAATTGCTTACCAAATCTTATATCACCGTCGGTATCGCCTACCATGATCGCTTTGGAAAAATCAATTTCAGGAAATTGACGTTGTGCCTCAAGCGCCATTGCCGAGTTTGGTTTTCTTCGATTGGGGCTAGCCGTTTTTAAATCAATCGCTGCATAAACTGCATCAATTCGTCCGCCGGTGCTTGATACTTCAGTTATCATGTATTGATGAATTTGAGCAAGCGAAGCTTCACTTAGTACCCCTAACGCTACACATTGTTGGTTCGTTACAACAATAATTTTACCAAAACGTTGGTTTGCAATTTTTAAGGCCGCTAACACACCTTGTTCAAAGACAAAGGACTCTGAACTTAGCACGTATCCTCCGAAAATCCGTTGATTAATGACCCCATCCCGATCCAAGAACAAGGTCCAGGTATGATCAATAGTAAAAAGATCTATTCCCATCCTGACTTCTCTTCAACCAAATAAGAATTTCTTGCGGACGAATTCCGACTAACTAATTCGGCTAAAAATCCGGTAAGAAAAAACTGAAGTCCCATGAGCATAGCGACCAAGGATACAAAGAACTCTGTACGTTCCGCCAATTTGACTCCACGGGTATGAATGAATAATTTATCGATGCCAAGGTATAAACCGAATCCAAAACCCACAAAAAACATCAAGGTTCCAAGTGCTCCAAAAAAATGCATCGGTTTTTTACCGAATTTCCCCATAAAGGCAACGGTCATTAAATCCAAGGGACCATTCAAGAATCGATTTAATCCAAATTTAGAATAGCCATATTTACGCGCTTGATGTTGCACGACTTTTTCACCAATTTTTTTAAATCCAGCATATTTAGCCAAAGCCGGCATATAACGATGCATGTCGCCATATACCTCTATACTTTTGACCACTGCGCGCTTGTATGCTTTTAGACCACAGTTAAAATCGTGCAAATAGATTCCGGTTATTCGACGTGCTGCCCAGTTGTATAATTTGGTAGGAAGCGTTTTTGTTATTGGGTCATAGCGTTTTTGTTTCCATCCCGAAACCAAATCCAAGCCTTCTTGGGTAATCATGCGGTACAATTCAGGGATTTCATCCGGAGAATCTTGCAGGTCGGCATCCATGGTAATAACCACATCGCCATTTACATGCTGGAATGCTGTTTGAAGCGCGGCTGATTTGCCATAATTTCGTTGAAACTTCAAGCCAAAGGTATGTTGATCTACTTTACTCAAGGATTGAATGACTTCCCAACTGCTGTCTGTACTCCCATCATCGACAAAAATCACTTCATATGTAAAGCCATTGGCTTGAAATACCCTCAATAACCAAGCATGCAATTCTGGCAAGGATTCTTCCTCATTCAGCAAGGGAATAACAATCGATAGTTGTGGCCTAATCATGCGACTTATTCTTTTATAAATTTAAGGAGTTTCCCCGCCTGCTGAACCACATAAAACCCAGCATGCCAGTGCTGAACATCGAGTTTAAGTTCCACTGTTTCTGCCTGACCTTGTGCGACAATCCGTCCGAAGTTATCCATTATTACGTAGGGTTCATTCGTTGAAATGCCCGTTAAGGTTACAAAATCATGGGATGGATTTGGAAAAATATGGAGACTACTTGTAGTTTCCACCAAGGAATTCACACTGTTGTTGGTCACATAAAACTCATCAAATGCAGCTTCCGTAATGTTTACATTGGGATCATAATCAGCAATTGACACAACCAGTTGCATCGTCGAGGTTACAGGAATTAGTCCATTAAGGCCAATGCTTTTATACTCCCAAGTCATTGCATTTCCTTGCGGGGGACTCACCGCATCAATAAGCACCAGTTGACTCCCGTTACTTATGTAGACTTTCAGTGTATCATCTACCGCCTGTGGACCATAATAATTATAATAGCCGCGGGCAAAATTCACATGTGGATTCGTTAACGAGGTTAAATCCATAGGTGGCGACACTAATACCGTATTTCCTTGATCTACATCATCGAAATCTGGATGTACATTCGGGTCGTTACCTGTTACAAAACAACTGGTCCCGCAATCCCACGGAACATCACCGACCACCACAGATCCACTAGAAGTGGCGTTCGGAGTTCCACGTTCCCAAATACCTGTTTGAGCCGTTCCGTTGACACTCCAAGCGAAATCCAACTCAAAGTCATCGTAGTAGCCCGGCGTCAAAGTAACGTTTAGCACTTGGGTATTTTGATCAATTACTTGACTTGAACAAAATGTTTTATACCCCCATTTTCCAACATAAATCTGATATTGTTCTTGGTAAAACAACACCAATTGCTCCTCACCTAGCGCATTAGTGACACCCGTATGCGTAATCAGCGGATGAACCAATTTAATTTGCGCATCAAAAATTGGTGTTCCCGTGGAACCATCTGTCACATTCACTTGTATATTAAACGGTGGAATTGGCGTCAGCTGAGCATCTAGGGTGATTTCTTGTCCTTGAATTAAGGTAACATTCGTGGTTAATGGATAATACCCAACCTTTTCGAACAATACCTGTGCTGTTCCTACCTGATAATATCCGGTAACATAAGCACCTTGAAGATTGGTGTAATCCGGTTGATTGTTATTGCTCAATGTAACTTTCACATCGTTCAGTGGAACTCCGGAACCCATTTCCGTGACATTTCCTTTTAAATAACTTCCTTTTTCATAGGTTGGCCCCAGAATAAATAAGCCCTCGGTTATATCTGCCGCGATGATGGTACCGCTTGTAAAGAACGGGTACACCCCCCAGCAACCGTCGAAACCGGGCGTTTGTCCATTGTAGGTATCGTATTGTCCAACTTTAACCAGGTTGTTCGGATTGGTACAATCATGAATCACAATGCCGTCTGAATAGTAACTGGTTATTAAATAATCTCCCATGACATGGGTATTGTGCGGAATCACCCCGGCACCCGGCGAGTTTTGAATGCGCTCCACTTCAACAATGGCATTTGGATTTGCAATATCATAAACTGCAATATAGGCACCCGAGACCTCATCGGTAGTAAACACATATTGACCGGAAGTTGATGGCCAAATGTTGTGTGAGAAAAGATTTGGGGTTGGTTGAGTTGCAATGAGTTGTGGTGAAGCGTGATTACTCACATCGACCAGACTGAAAAACCCATCATAAATATGCGCCAAGTACATGGTATCGTTACGAACATACCCGTCATGACAGTACCAGTTATCAAATGCTCCCACTTCGGTCGGTTGCATCGGATTCGAAGTGATATCTAAAATGATCACACCGCCCTCTCCCCGATTACTTCCAAACACGTAAGCAAACCCTTGATTATCACAAAAGCAGGTATGTGCTGAAGTCCATGTTTGTCCGGGCGGCCCCATATACACACTGGTGGGAAGGTTAGTAGATTGAGGTAAGGGAGATAAATCTATAATCAACAAGCCATCATCCGCCTCGGTAGTTACATAGGCATAATTTCCATAAACGCATGGGTCACGCCAGATGGATTCAGTACCTGGCATCCAAAAAATCTCCACTGGATTGGAAGGATTGGAAATATCTACAATGGAAGTTCCTTTAGAGGTACCTACAATGGCATATTCATTACCCATCTCATCTTCATATCCCCATACATCGTTTAGGTTTGCTCCATGGAGTTGCTGATAAGAAATATGAGAAAGGGAATCAACATTTAGTTGACTAAACGCAGACCAACCTAATCCAATAAAAATAAAAGCGAAAAGAATCTTCATAAAATAATTATGGCGGCAATGATAAAAATTAAAATGATCACCAGATATTGCCAAACATCGGGAAAATACGTGGTAATCATGTCTTTAATGTTCATGGTTACTGCTTAATAAATTGTTTTGTATACACTTGATTCTTAGTCACAATGCGTGCAATGTAGGCCCCAGATGGAACTCCTCCAAGATTCACATGAGATTCTGCAAAGTGCTGTGAGGCAGTCATTGCCTCCGTCAACCATTTTCTTCCCATCATGTCATAGATCTCTAAGGTAGCTTCATTATCGACAAACCCTGAAATCTCAATGGTGGTTTCACCACTTGTTGGATTTGGGAAAACGGCAATTTCGTGATCTAATTTATTTTCATTCAAGCCAACTCCAAAGCCCACAGAAAAATCATAGCGGTGGTAGTGACCAAAATCACCAGGGAATAATTCTATGTAGCTTCCACCTACATAGCGCAAACGCATCTGCCCGTTAGTTTCACCTTCCACTTGAGCTGAATACCAAAAAGACAAGCCATCGTGATCCGTATCCTCGATTATGATGCTGTAACATCCCGGTGCAAGATCAAAGGTGTCTTTGTATTGCGTTTGATTGGCCAATTGATTTCGTTGAAAAATTATATTTCCAGCGCCATCGATTAATTTATATGAATTCTCAACCGCCTTGTTGTTGGTAGTTAACCACGCGAAGAAGGGTCCGTTTATTACTTCTGGCGCATCAAACTTTACTTGCTTCACACTATTTTGTAGGTACTCATCATTTCCAACGGTACCATTCACATTGCTAACATAGGCAGTAAAGGTTTCTGTAGAATCCATATCCATCCAAAATCCAAGGTCATTAACAGGGATTTCAACTACCTCTTCCTCCATAAAACCAAGGTTTCCTGTCCAATTGAATTGAATTTCATTGCCATAGGTAATCCAACAACGAATAAAACATGAAGTTAAAGCGGTTGCGCCTGTGTTGCGCAGCACCACTCTTGGGTTCGAACAGGTTGGATTAAATTTGCTGTAGTATTCCCAGTTGTTTGGATTCAACACGTCAACAATTGCTGCATCATTTTGGAAATTTGGTGCCGAATAGGAAATCAAGTCAAAGGCACCAATATAATTACCTCCTGCCGTTCCTGGATCCCCTGGCGGAACTGCTGTGATGCTGTAATCAATATTCACGGTATCTCCGGGTTGTACAAATGGCGTCAATTCAAAATCGAAATCTTTAACACGATCTCCCGGACACCATCCTTCTCGAGCATAAGGCCATGTACCTCCTTGACCGATGTTAGGATTATCTCCACACTCGGTGGTTTGCCAAATATTCCAGTTGTAACGTGGCGTTCCATCGATTGAAATGCGGTGGTCATTCGGTACCCATTCGCAGCATGCAGCATTACCCACTTGCCCGTGACCGGACATCCTTGTTTTAATTTTAAACATTTGGGAAGTATCTGAAAGCACCACGGGTTTATTTTGAAGCACTACGTCATTGGCCATTTGCCCATAATTGTAAGATCTCCAATCTGCCCAAATTGGCTCCCGTTTGTGAACATCTCTCGGCGGAATTCCCTTCACAAAAGCAAATTTCAAATCCAATAATTCTTGCGTGTTATGTGCCGCAAGATCAACCACACCATGCAAATACTGCTGATAATCTGTTACATCATAAATCCAACTAAACCCATTTGGACCTAAATCGAAGTTGATTCCATAGGGTGTAATGTATCGAGCAATTTCAACATCTTTTACAATTTCATAGGGTTGTTCATGGTAAAGAATGGTATCATTAATTAGTTGCAAATCGGAGCTTACAGCACCTGTAGAAACCACAGCACCTTGCGGACTAAAGGTGTAGGAAGAACCTTGTGGAACCCCACGGTAACTGTTCACGATTTCGAAATGGCGATTAACTGCCGCTTGCTCAAAAATCACAACCGGTTCAATTGGTCTTGCTTGCGATACCATGGTCGTTTGAACAGCACCTGAAACAGTTCCTTGTCCAAAAGCAACAACAGGACGTTCAGTAAGTGTTTGAACCCCCGCTACAGGCGATGTCGACTTGATCATGGATCCAGTAAGTGGATCGAAACCATCCGAAAGCATTAACTTGTAATCGTTAGGAGAACGGTCGTCGGCATAATTCACATCATCAAAATCATAATAAGTCATTAGGGCATTATAGTTCGGGTGACTGTTGTCGATTTTTTCTTTGAAATTCGCTAAAATAGTGGCTGAATCTAACGCAGCCTTAAACACACGAAATTCATCCACTTGTCCTTTCCATTTAATGCCATAATCGCGATTAGCCCCTAGAACAAAGCGATGAATATAACCAACTGGGCGGTTCAAGTTAGACCCGGAATGCCAGGTGTGGCCATTTTTATAAATAAACATTTGACCAGTGCTTTGCTTTTTAACGAAGGCCCAATGGTTCCAATTGTTGTCAATTTCTCCGGCAGTCATGGGCTTGTTGATTCGGTCATACCCGGTATGATTACCAGCATCCCAATAAATATTATTGTTGCTCCATGGCATGTGAATGTTTAATACCCTGTTGTTTAAGGTATCGTATGCCTCAAGGATGGTTGTATTTGTTCCATTGTTCGCATTTCCTTTGGCCCAAAATTCAATGGTAACATCTCCTGCGATTAAGGTATCAGACAGTTCGAGCATGCTGTAATTTGTTCCATCAAAATCAATTACGCCGTTACGACCATCAAAATAGTTCGAAGAAAGTCCAGCACCTGATTCTGCATCAAAACTGTATTGAGAAAGGGTTGACGTTTCTGAATCAAAACTTAATTGTACAATAATGTTTTGGGTACCATTCCATGCAAAAGGTTGGAAGAACAAAAAGCGGTTTGCTCCCAATTGCATCGTTCCAACATTTACATTTTGATTGTAAACTTCTGTGAAGGCTCCAGTTATCAATTGATTTAAGCTGCTTAGATTGGTTCCAAGTAAGCTAATTTTTGGAAAGGAGAGTCCTTCATTTTGCGCCAGGTTAGAAACAAATAAAGATAACGACTGCAAATCACCCGCTTGAACGCCTGCGGCGAGTAATTCTTGAGCAGTCACCAAAAACTGATAGGTTCCTCCTTTACTTTGTGTATGAAAGGGAAGTGTAGTTGCACTATTACCTATGTTTACCACGAAATCTTGCAAAACTTCACCGGTACGGAACGATTGATTGGTTTGATAAATATTCGCATAAGCTGCTCCTGCATTCGCGGAATTATAATTGATCAATAAAGGTGCTTGAAAATTTGAGAGATACTTAGCGCCTTCACGCTTGACGGAATCAAAATCTCCGGTGTGATCAAATACTCGCGTGTAGGTTAAATAATCCCATTCTCCACAATCGTATTGGTCCCATGTGGTTAAGGGACTACATTTCAGTTTGTAATACATCAAGACCTTTTCGAAGCGCTGCGTGTCTAAACTGGCAGGGAAGGTAAATTGGTCGTGACGATTCGTAATGGAGTCAAACGTGAAGGTCTGAACCCAGGTAGTATCTTGTGCGAAAGCACTTGAAAACAAAGTGATTGAAAGCAGGGAAGTAAGTAAAATTCTCATCGATTGGCTATTTTAGCAAAAATACAATACTTGTCAGTATAAAACGAAATTCGGACAATATTTCCGTATTGAATAGATGGCATGCAGATTGAAACGTCTATTGTCATTCGGATGAATTCGGGATAAGCCAAAGAATCCATTAACTTCATCTGCCAAAATGTCAACTTATGGACGAACAAATAATACACATAGACCTCTTTTCGAAAATCGATAACGATTCAGAATTTATTCCATTAATCACAGCCGAAGAAGAGGAGTCAGTAAACAACCAAGCCTTTCCGGAGGAGTTACCAATCTTACCACTTCGGAACAATGTACTTTTTCCTGGTGTTGTGATTCCTATTACGGTAGGACGTGATAAATCCATTAAACTGATTCAAGATTCAAACAAGGGAAACAAAATCATTGGAGTAGTGTCTCAGAAGAACCAAGAACAGGAATCTCCGAATTTCAACGACCTGCATACGGTGGGTACGGTGGCACAAATCATACGCTTGTTAAAAATGCCAGACGGAAGTTCTACGGTAATTATTCAAGGGAAACGTAGGTTTGAAATCGAAACACCTTTACAAACGGAACCTTACATGAAGGCAAAAGTTAAGGTGTTCAAAGAAACAAGTGTCTCCAAAAAGGACAAAGAGTTAAGCGTAATGATCAATACGATCAAGGAATTAGCCTTACAAATCATCCGAGACAGTCCGAACATTCCTTCAGAGGCACAATTCGCGCTCGGAAACATTGATAGCCCAACCTTTTTGGTGAATTTTATCTCATCTAACATGAACGCCGACGTTTCTAAAAAGCAAGAAATGCTTGAAGAAATGGATATGAAAAAACGTGTAATGATGGTGATGGAGCATCTGACCTTGGAAGTTCAAATGTTGGAAATGCGCAATGAAATCCAAAACAAGGTAAAGCGTGATTTAGACCGTCAGCAAAGAGAATACTTCCTTCATCAGCAAATGCGTACCATTCAAGATGAACTGGGAGATAATCCACAAGATCAAGACGTTGCTGAGTTTAGAGAACGCGCCACGGCTAAGAAATGGAGCGAGAACGTAGAAAAATCGTTTTACAAGGAATTAGACAAATTGCAACGAATGAACCCTCAGGGCGCGGAGTATACCGTTCAGATGAATTTCTTAGATGTTATGCTGGATCTTCCATGGAATGAATATACGAAGGACAACCTCGATTTAAAACGAGCAAAGAAAATACTTGAGCGCGACCATGCTGGATTGGAAAAAGTAAAAGAACGCATCTTGGAATATTTAGCCGTACTAAAAATTCGCGGCAATATGAAGTCACCGATCTTATGTTTTTATGGTCCTCCAGGCGTTGGGAAAACATCCCTCGGAAAATCAATTGCAGAAGCGCTGGGAAGAAAATATGTGCGCATGTCTTTGGGCGGGCTGCATGATGAAGCGGAAATTAGAGGTCATCGTAAAACCTACATTGGTGCTATGCCGGGCCGTGTGATCCAAAGCTTGAAAAAAGCAGAATCTGCCAATCCAGTATTCGTATTGGATGAAATCGATAAACTTGGACGAGGATTCCATGGTGATCCTTCCTCTGCCCTGTTGGAGGTGTTAGACCCAGAGCAAAATGGCGCATTTTACGACAATTATGTGGAAAATGAATTCGATTTATCCAAGGTGCTTTTCATTGCCACAGCGAATAGTCTTGGCGACATCCAAGGTCCGTTGCGCGACCGTATGGAAATCATTGAAGTCAATGGATATACCGTTGAGGAGAAAATTGAAATTGGGAAGAAACACCTCATCCCAAAACAACTCAAGGAACACGGATTGAATGCGAAACAGTTCGATTTGGAGAAAGCAGCACTGGAGCAGGTGATTCTTTCTTACACCAATGAATCTGGTGTTCGTGGGTTAGATAAGCAACTAGCCAAACTAGTGCGCTCCAGAGCGAAGCAAATCGCGAATGAAGAATCGTACGAAGTAGTCATCAAAGCATCTGATTTGTTTACCTTTTTGGGTGCAGGACGAAACCAAAGTAAGAGCATCGTCAACGACGTGGCAGGTGTTGTAACTGGGTTAGCCTGGACCGCGGTTGGTGGAGATATCTTATTCATTGAATCTTCCATTTCTCAAGGAAACGGTAAATTGACCTTAACTGGAAACTTAGGAGATGTTATGAAGGAAAGTGCGGTTATTGCCTTAGCATTTTTGAAATCCCACAGCGATTGGTTGAGTTTACCGCAAGCGGTATTTAACGACCATGATGTTCACCTGCATGTTCCCGAAGGAGCTACTCCAAAAGATGGCCCCAGTGCAGGAATCACTATGCTTACTTCGTTAGCGTCCTTATTCACCCAACGTAAAGTAAAAAAAGACCTTGCCATGACAGGAGAAATCACGCTTCGAGGCGAAGTTTTACCGGTTGGTGGGATCAAGGAAAAGTTATTGGCCGCGAAGCGCTCAGGCATCAAAGAGGTGATTATGTCTAGTAAGAACAAGCAAGATGTGGAGGAAATTGAAGCGCGTTACCTGAAGGGATTGAAGATTCACTATGTTGAACACATGAAATCCGTGCTTGACCTTGCCTTAACGAAAGAAAAGGTAGCGGAGCCAATTATCATAGAACCAAAGAAGAAAAGCTAGTCCCAGTATTCCGTATCGTTTTCTTTCATGAGTTTAATCCAGTTTTCATCCGGATCAAGTTGATCGCGCAAGATCTCTGCGTATTCCTCTGCGTTTAATTCAAAGCGAGCGACTTCAGTACCTGTGTAGGCTTCAATTGCGTCCAGTAAGGGAATTTCCCCTGTACTACAAAAACTCAAGGCCTGCCCTCTTCGGTTCCCCCTACCCGTTCGTCCACAGCGATGCACATAATTTTCAGGATTATCAGGGAGGTCATAATTGATTACATATTCTACCTCAGGAATATCAATTCCTCTACACGCCACGTCGGTAGTAACCAGTACTTTATTGGCACCGGAACGAAAGCGCTCCAAGGTATTAAACCGTTCACTTTGCTCTTTCCCTCCATGTAAAATCTCTACCGAAATACCCAAGCGTTCCATGGCTTTTTGTACACGTTCTGCGCGCACCTTAGTACGGACAAAAATCATAAACCGTTCTTCAGGATACTCGGTCAGGATATTTTCTAGAAAAAATCGCTTGTCATCCATCTCCACCATCATAACCTGATGATCTACATTTTTTGACACGGGATTTCCTGGGGTAATTTGAATACGAATGGCATCTTTTACGACATCATAAGCCAACGATTTAATTTTCTTATTGATGGTTGCTGTAAAGAATAAGGTTTGTAAATACCTCGGCAACTTACGTTTCGCATCCACTATGTCACGAGCAAAGCCCAAATCAAGCATTAAATCTGCTTCATCCAGCACCCACATCTTTACGGTAGAAATATCCAAATACCCCTGAGCGATCAAATCGAACATGCGTCCGGGTGTGGTAATTAGAATTTGGGTGTTTTCTTTTAGCTTTTTAATTTGACTTTCTTGTTCTACTCCGCCAATCAAGGAAAGAATACTAATCGACAAGTGCTTGCTCAGGTCAAGAAAAACCTGCTCAATTTGTCTTGCTAATTCACGGGTTGGTACCATGACCAAGACCTGAACACCGGATTTCCGAGCGTAACCATTTACTTTATGAATCAAGGGAATTGCAAATGCTGCGGTCTTTCCTGTTCCGGTTGGCGCTACCGCCATGACATCTTCTCCGTTGAGAATGTGCGGAATAACCTTGTATTGAATGTCTGTTGGGCGCTTATACCCCAACTCTTCAATGGCTTGTAAGATAGACGGATGAATGGGGTAATCCTTGAACTTCATGGCTCAAAGGTAAGCAATCTCCTTAATTCTGATTGAAAAGCTTTTCTACTACTTCAAATCGGTAAGCAAAAATGGATTCTAGTTTTTTACGAATAAACAAGGCATGCATTAATCGACCCAATATCCCAAGTGGCAATTGATAGCTCACGATATCGGTCATTTCAACAGAATCACCTAAGTCTTTAAAGTGGTGTTCATGATGCCAAATGGTATAGGGACCAACCCGCTGTTCATCCACAAAGAATGCATTTTCTCTCACTGTTTTGATCTCAGTAACCCAGCGCATTGGAATACCAAGTAAGGGTTTTACGGTATATTCGATCATGAGGCCTTCGTACATTTTTTCAGGCACTTCGGTCCGAACCACGAAACCCATAGAAGAAGGCGTAATTTTAGAGAGGTTATTGGGTGAGGAAAAGAAATCCCAACAGGTATCTATGTTGGTTTTTAC
>JBEGMB010000305.1:0-8600 GCA_041183245.1 Bacteroidota bacterium | reverse complement strand
AGTGAAGCACAGTTTGTAAAGCAAGCATAAGATAAAGCTTATCACATTCAAAGGGCCTTCGGGCCCTTTTTTTATGCCAATTCGGCCAATTCAATCCACCGATTTGTCTTGGTGTCTAGGTGTTCTACCACAATTCCGATGCGTTGACCCAAACTCATGAGGTCCTCATTAGATAAATCACCTTTGGATAATGCAGCTGTTAGTTCTTCTTTTTCGGTTTCAAGTAAGGCAATGTCTTTTTCTAGTTGATTGAATTCAATTTGTTCCTTATAACTCATTCGTTTCTTCTCGGAACTTTGTTTGTTTTCTTTCGGTCTTTCTACGTGAACTTCAGCTGTTTTTGGTTTGCGTTGTTCCATCCGATAAGCGGAATAATTCCCTGTAATATCCACAATCTTACCTTCGCCTTCAAACACGAATAAATGATCTGTAATCTTATCCATGAAGTAGCGATCATGCGAAATCACCACTAAACTTCCTTCAAACAAGGAGAGATAACTTTCCAGTGCCGCCATGGAGAAAATATCTAAGTCATTGGTCGGTTCATCCAGTACCAAAAAATTGGGGTTCGCCATCAACACGCGAAGTAACTTCAATCGACGTTTTTCACCACCGCTCAACTTTGAAACAAATTGATAATGCATATCTCTTGGGAAGAGAAAGCGCTCAAGTAAATGTGCGGCCGACAATTGCCTCCCTTTTTCTAAAGGGATGAATTCCGCGACTTCTTTTACAATATCTATCACTTTGGCATCCGCCTTGAATTCAATAATATCTTGTGTATAGTGACCAAAAAACAAGGTGTCGCCCACTACGATTTTCCCGCCTTCAGGTGCTATCTCACCCAGAAGTAACTTGATAAATGTTGTTTTTCCAGTTCCGTTATTTCCAACGATTCCAAGCCGTTCTCTTCGCTGAAAGTTATAAGAGAATCCATCCAGAATTTTCTTTGAACCATAGGATTTCTTCACGTTATGGAATTCTACGATTTTCGTCCCTAAACGCTCCATTTTAATTCCAAGCTGTAATTCTTCAGAACCAACTTTTCTCGAGGCAGCGTTCTTTACATCTAAAAAGGCGTCAATACGCGCTTTTTGCTTGGTGCCACGAGCTTTAGGCTGTCTTCTAATCCATTCTAATTCCGTTCGGAACGTATTTTTAGCCTTCTCTATGCTGGATGCGAGTTGCTCTTGACGCTCTGCTTTTTTATAGAGGTAATAGGAGAAATTCCCATTGTATTTATAGAGTGTCTTGTCTTCAAGTTCAAGAATCACATCACACACTGCCTCTAGAAAATATCGGTCGTGCGTAACCATGAACACCGTAGCTTTACTTGCCGACAGATAGGATTCAAGCCATTCGATCATGTCTAAATCCAAGTGATTGGTGGGCTCATCCAGTACCAAAAAGTCGGCCCCCGCAAGCAATACTTTCGCTAAGGAGATTCGTTTTTTTTGTCCGCCGGAAAGGGTTTTAATTAGGGAATCAGCATCTAATTTTAAAATCCCCAGAATTCGTGAAATTTCTGCTTCTGTTCCCCAACCGTCAATGGCCGTTATTTCATTGCTGAGTCGTTCAACTTCATCATTGTCTTCTGCCGCCAAGGCTTTATTGTAGGCAGAAAGTAAGCCATGACTTTCGTTGTAATTATCTGAAACAATATCCCAAACAGTCGATTCAGGGTTGTATTCATCCGTTTGATCCATCCACGCAATGCGTATTTCTTTTCGAAAAACTACCGTGCCGGAATCCGCCGATTCTTTACCATACAAACAACGCAACAAGGTAGATTTTCCCGCTCCGTTTTTCGCAACAAGCGCCACCTTTTGCCCTTGATCGATTCCAAAGGTAAGTTGTTCAAATAGGATACGTTCTCCAAACGATTTGGAGAGGTTTTCAACGGAGAGTACATTCATGGTGTTTGTGCTTAACGCAAGCGATCGATCGAGTCAATGATTAGTTTGTCTCTTAGCACTCCCTTGTAACCAAAATATGTAAAAGGTAGTGTACAGGATAATATGTAAAAGCCAAGCCGTACCGAATTGTTGCTGTCTGAAGGTGCATCAACGAATAGGTACGTACTCCAGATAACGAACAGAAATACAAGGAATGCGTTGAGCATAAGCGTCAGGCGAGCAAGGCTAAGTTGACGATTGATTTTCTTGTACGACATCAGCGTGATAAAGAGTAGGAAAATCATGCCTATGGCAAGTAAAAATAAGGGAATCATTTCACTTGAAACAAACTTCTCTTCGTTGTTATTAATGTAATAAGATGATCGTCCAAACAAATCAACGGTGCTAACTTCTTGTCCACCTTTTGCTTCAAATTTCAAGAAATTTAATCCGGCAAATAGTGATCCAAACAGCGACATGGAAATCAAGAAGTGAATAGAATGAATGCGTCCTAACATAGGGTTATTTTCTACAAAGATAAGCGCTTATTTAATAAATAGGCATCAAGAATTACCAAGGCAGCCATAGCGTTCACAATTGGAACCGCTCGAGGCACCACACATACGTCGTGTCGACCGCGAGGAGCAAGTGTTATTTGTTCACCTTCAGCGTTCATGGTTGCTTGATCTTGCATAATGGTGGCAACCGGCTTAAATGCCACTCTGTATAAGATGGGCATTCCATTAGACAGTCCACCCTGGATGCCTCCAGAGTAATTAGTTGCTGTATTAAATCCCTCCATAAAGGCATCGTTGTGCGCACTTCCCTTCATGTTAATCGCTTCAAATCCGCTTCCAAATTCAACTCCTTTTACGGCATTGATTGAAAGCATGGCCTTACCCAGTTCCGCATGCAATTTATCGAATACGGGTTCTCCTAATCCAGCAGGTACCCCCTGAATAATTCCTCGAATCGCTCCGCCCAAGGTATCTCCTTCTACTTTGGTTTCTTCGATTAAGGCAATCATTTCGTCAGAGGTTGTTTGATCCGGACATCGAACTAAGGATTGATCAATATGCGCTGTACTAAAAAAATCTGTTGAATTAAACCGACAACTTCCAATTTGATCTACATAGGTTGAGAACGTTATTCCTACATTCGCCAATAGTTGTTCTGCAATTGCCCCTGCTACCACTCGACACACCGTTTCTCTGGCGCTTGATCTTCCGCCTCCTCGAGGATCCCGGTGTCCGTATTTTTGGTCATAGGTATAATCAGCGTGGGATGGCCGATACGCGGTATTAAGCTGTTCGTAATCTTCCGGACGTTGGTCATGATTTCGAAGGATGAATCCAATCGGTGTTCCGGTAGTTTTACCTTGATATATTCCCGACAGAAATTCAACTTTATCGCGTTCATTTCGCGGTGATACAAGTGCCGATTGACCGGGCCTCCGTCGATTTAATACGGCTTGTATTTTTTCGAAATCCAAGGTAACGTTCGGTGGGCATCCCTGAATAATTCCTCCCAACGCAGCACCATGCGATTCACCAAAGGTGGTTAATTGAAATAGCTTTCCAAAGGTTGAGCCTGACATGGCTCAAAGTTACGGCTTTTCAATGGGTTTCAAAAAATTGATGTTTCGTTTCAATCCCTGAAACCCTGTGCGTTTGATTGCGCTGTTTTTAAAGAGGATTTCAAAATGATCGGAGGTCAAGGCCTGCCATTCGTTCGTGTTGAGATTTAATAACTCAAAGTCAGGATTGAACCGTTTTTCCTGGTGTGCTTTGGAAAAGCGATTCCACGGACAAACATCTTGACAAATGTCACAACCAAACATCCAATTTTCCATAGATTCATTGAATTGCTGGGGGATCAGATGATCTTTTAATTCGATGGTCAAATAGGAAATGCATCGCGACGCATCGATTTGATAGGGGGTAGCTAAGGCGTTGGTTGGACAAGCATCTAAGCATTTCGTACACGTACCGCAATAGTCGCGCATGGGAGGGTCTTGGGTAAAGGATAAATCCGAAATAATCTCCGCGATAAAAAAGAAACTACCTTCTTTTGGATGAATCAAATTGGTGTTTTTCCCCAGCCAACCCAAGCCTGCTTTTTTTGCCCAGGCCTTGTCCATCACCGGTGCTGAATCCACAAAAACCCTACCTTGGATATCACCGATTTCTTCTTTCATCGATTCAACAAGCGATTTTAATTTGTCTTTTATTACTAGATGATAATCTTCCCCATAGGCATATTTTGAGATTTTTGGGGCGTTTTCTGTTTGCGATTCGGAGGGATAATAATTCAGCAGCAAGGAGATTACGCTATTCGATCCTTCTACTAACTTGGTAGGGTCTAAGCGCTTATCGAAATGATTTTCCATATAGGACATCTTTCCATGTAGGCCTTCCGATAACCACCGTTCTAATTTTGGTGCTTCGTCGGCTAAGAAACCCGCCGTTGAAAAACCACAATAAAAAAATCCGAGCTCGTTTGCTTTTTGTTTAATGAACGATTTGTATCGATCGGCATTCATGCTTAGAATAATCCACCTTGAAAATACCCCATATCTCTTCCGAGGTGTTTGTATGTTTTTTCCGTAACTTTTCTACCGCGTGGGGTGCGCATTAGGAATCCTTCTTGGATTAGAAAGGGTTCGTATACCTCTTCCAAGGTTCCTGCGTTTTCACCAATTGCTGTTGCTATCGTTGATAATCCAACGGGACCTCCACTGAATTTATCCATGATGACTTTAAGTATCCGAATATCCATTTCATCGAGGCCGTTTTCGTCTACATTCAATGCTTTTAATGCAATTTCCGTAATGGCGTCGTCGATGGTTCCAGTTCCTTTTATTTGCGCGAAATCACGTACCCTTCGAAGCAAGGCATTTGCGATACGCGGAGTTCCACGACTTCTACTGGCGATCATATACGCTGCGGTTTCATCGATGGGAATATTCAATAAGCTCGACGAACGTTCTACAATGTGCGTAAGTGTTTGTGCGTCATAATATTCAAGCCGCGAATTAATGCCAAAGCGTGCACGCAAGGGAGAGGTCAGTAATCCTGAACGTGTGGTTGCCCCGATTAATGTAAAGGGATTTAGGGTGATTTGAATGGTTCGCGCATTAGGCCCGGAATCCAATAAGATATCTATCACATAGTCCTCCATTGCCGAATACAGGTATTCCTCCACAACCGGACTTAAGCGATGTATTTCATCAATGAACAGAACATCTCCTTCGCTAAGATTGGTTAACAGGCCTGCTAAATCCCCCGGTTTATCCAATACGGGTCCGCTCGTCACTTTAAATCCAACGCCCATTTCATTGGCAATGATGTTGGCTAGGGTGGTTTTCCCTAAGCCCGGAGGGCCGTGTAATAAGACGTGATCAAGGGGTTCGTTTCTAAGTTTAGCGGCTTTAACAAATACATGGAGATTCTCAACCACAGCGGGTTGTCCAGCAAAATCAGCAAGGGTTTTAGGCCGTAAGACCTTATCGTAATCTTGCTCTTGGTTTTCTGCTTGCTCTCTATAATCAAATGAATCTTCCAAAGGATATGCTTTAACTACAAAATTACCATTCCATTTGAATTGTAGGCCTAACTCTTTACACGAAAATCAGATAGAAAATCACCCATGTTATCAAAGTGATAATCCGCTACGATTAATTTAGGATTTGGGACATGGGTTTTTTCAGGAATACACACAACGCTCATCATTGCCGCCTTTCCAGAAATTACACCGTTCAAGGAGTCCTCGATTACAAGGCACTTGTTTGGTTTTACTGCAAGAGACTCAGCTGTTTTCAGGTATACATCCGGATGCGGTTTTCCATACCGTTCAAACTCTGCAGAATGCACGGCGTCAAAATAAGGAGCAATGTTTAGGTATTTGAGCACGGCATCAATTAAACGTTGGGGTGATGAAGTTGCTAATCCGATTTTTATATCCGTTTTACTCAGGTAATTAAGGGTGTCAATAACACCAGGTAAGGGATATGGGTTTTCTGATATTAAAACTACCATTCGATCGATGATTTGATTTACCACCGAATGCGTGTCATCAATCCCCCATTGGTCTTCATGATTCCAGTATTCAACCACTTGGTCAATTCGCAATCCTACGGTTCGTTGAAAATCATGCGCAGTTAAGGTGCTCCCTAAGGAGGCAAACACATCGAACATGGCGATTTTCCAAAGTGGTTCGGAATCAATGAGCACGCCGTCCATATCAAAAATGACCGCGTCAAAATGTACCTGATTAATACGCATTATCGAATAAATAAGCGTACTTTTTCGATTCTTCGTTCACTAACTTCTTCAATCACCAGGCGAATATCGGTGTTGAGGTCTAGGGTGGTGTCTTTTTCAGGAATTCGTTCGAGGCGATAGGTTATAAGACCACCGAGTGTGTCGTATTCTTCTGATTCAGGAAGAGTAATTGGATAGTGTTCGTTGATGTAATCGATTTCTACACGAGCAGAAAACATGAATTCTGTATCGGATATTTTTTCCTCTAACCAATCTTCTTTATCGTGTTCATCTTCGATGTCACCGAAAATCTCTTCGATTACATCTTCTATGGTAATGATCCCTGCGGTTCCTCCGTATTCGTCAGTGACAACAGCAATATTTCCGGTTTGTTTTGAAAAGGTTTCCAATAATTCTCTTCCTGAGAGCACACCGGGGACAAATCCAATGGGTTTTAAAATTTGAGTTATCGATGTAGGATTGCTAAAGAAATCGAAAGAATGTACATATCCAATGATGTTGTCAATGGAGTTTCTGTAAATAACGATTTTGGATAAGCCTTTTTGTTGAAAAAGTGCAAGAGTAGACTCCATCGGTTCGCTCACTTCAACTGCAATAATTTCAGTGCGAGGAATCATGCAATCTCTGGCTTTCACGTGATTAAATTCTAAGGCATTTTGTAAAATGGTCATTTCATGCTTTAATTCTTGTTCCGGCGCAATGCGGGCATTTAGGTCCTCTACATAATGTTCTAAATCGACTTTCGAGAATACTTTTTCAGACGATTTCATTTTAGAACCCGTAGCTTTTAATAAGAGTAAACTTAAAAACAAGATGAATTGGGTTGGTAGGTAAAGAATAGTATAAACAATCAGTAAGGGGTAGGTTCCAATGTTTAAGAAGCGGTTCGGATTTATTGATGCAATGGCTTTCGGGAAGAACTCTGCTCCAATCAATACAAGTAGGGTAGAAAGAATGGTTTGAATAATCAAGATTAATACCTCATTTTCTATACCCCAAATGTGATTAGATTCTCCTATCAATAATTTACCAAAGGTGATACCGTATACAACCAAAGAAATGTTGTTCCCGAGTAACATCATGGCAATCATGGTGGATTGATTGCGGTAAAATATAGCATTAACTCGTCCCCTAAGGCTTCCACGTGTTCGTTCTACTTCAATACGCAATCTATTTGAAGACAAATACGCCTGTTCCATGCCAGAAAAAAACGCGGAACCGATTAAGGATAATATGAAAAGAATGATGTAAAGTTGTTCACCCATTAGATTACGTCTTTTCCAATATCACGTCGAAAATACGCATTTTCAAAAGATATTTTAGAGATTCCCGCATAGGACCTATCCAATGCTTGTTCAAGGGTTTTTCCAAAAGAAGTAACGGCCAAAACCCTTCCTCCATTGGTGATTACTTGAGGACCGTCAGAGCTTGTTCCCGCATGAAATACTAAGGCGTCTGTAACGGAATTTAGTCCATAAATTATTTTGCCTTTTTCATAGGCTGCAGGATACCCACCAGAAACCATCATTACAGTGGAAGCGCAATGCTCAGAAAATTGTACATCTCGTTCCGATAGGGTTTTGGTGGCTACGCCCTCTAATAAATCTAAGAGGTCTGATTTTACGCGAGGAATTACAACTTCTGTTTCAGGGTCACCCATGCGGCAATTATATTCAATCACGTAGGGATCTCCTTTCACATTGATTAATCCAAAAAAGATAAATCCGCGATAATCAATCTGCTCTTTTTTAATTCCTTTAACCGTTGGTATAATAACTTGGTTAAGCACCTTATCCATAAAGCCAGCATCTGCAAATGGTACCGGAGAAACTGCGCCCATTCCACCTGTGTTCTCCCCTTGATCTTGCTCTCCAATGCGTTTGTAATCTTTGGCTTCCGGCAATAATTTAAAGGAGATTCCATCGGTAACCACAAAAACTGAAAGTTCAATGCCTTTTAAAAATTGTTCAATCACCACTTTTTGTCCCGCACTGCCGAATTTTTCATCCAATAGGATTTGCGTGAGTTCGTCCTCCGCAGTTTTTAAGTCCTCAATTATTAACACACCTTTGCCTGCGGCTAACCCGTCTGCTTTCAAGACGTATGGGGCTTTCATGTTTCGTAGAAATTCTATGCCTTCCCGCAGGGTTTGAAGTGTAAATGAACCATATTTCGCGGTAGGTATTTTATGACGCTGCATAAACTCTTTAGCAAAGGTCTTACTGCCTTCCAAGGCAGCACCTGCTTGGGTAGGGCCAATCAGCGCAACCGAAGACAGGGAGGGATCTTTCTTGAAAAAATCTGCAATTCCCATAACCAACGGCTCTTCAGGGCCAACGATAACCATTTCTATTTTATGGTCAATTACGAAGGTTTTTACCGCGTCAAAATCTAATACATTTAACTCTACGTTCTTCCCATA
>JBEGMB010000304.1:0-11112 GCA_041183245.1 Bacteroidota bacterium | reverse complement strand
TTAGGCAATATACCTCAAATTCTTACTCGGTGACAATGTTTTATTAATGTTAGATTAGTTAATCTCTTTGAGGTTAGTTTTTATGGGCGAAAGTTTCTGCCCTTAGTCACCCCCCCTACCCACAGGCAATCTTACCCACGCGTGTGGCGTGTCTTCCCCCTTCAAATTGGGCGGATAAAAATGCATGTAAGATGTCTACAGCGAGTTCCTCACTTATGAAACGCGCCGGTAACGACAAAATGTTCGCGTCGTTGTGCTGACGAGCTAAACTGGCAATTTCTGGGGTCCAACACAGGGCACATCGAATGCCTTGGTGCTTGTTCGCTGTCATGCTAATGCCATTCCCGGAACCGCAAATCAACACCCCAAGATCCGCTGCGTGCTGCTCCACTTCATTCGCTACCGGATGCGCATAGTCAGGGTAATCGATGCTGTCTTCACTGTAGCATCCAAAATCTTTTACCTGATATCCTTCTGCTTCAAGGATTGTAATTAATTTTGCTTTAAGCGCAAAACCTGCATGGTCGGATCCAATGGCGATTTTCATGGTGTTTTTTTTGTAAAATTAGTGATTTGATAACATGTGAATAGCCTTGTTAATTAGTATTGAAAACTGCTAAAAGAAAAGTGTAGGAATATTCAACTGGGTTCGCTTATATACAAGTATTTGACTTAAGGCATGAAACTTAGCAGAATCTTTGCAATAAGAATGCACGGATTGTTAACTAAAAAAGTAGGCGTTTTTGGAATTATTTATAAACCTTAGTCACTTATACACACACGTGAACAACAGGGTGTTTATTCTTGGTTTAATTGGCTAATTTGAATTTAAATTATGTTAACAAACCGTTGAAATCTCGTTGATAGTAATGCAAGGTTAATAAAAGGGTCTTATTTTTACACAAATGAACAGCCTTAATAGTTTTAATAAAATTCCTTTTAAATAAATATCTTTAAATACAATTAACTGGTGTGCAAAGATTAAACTAGGGAATGTAGCGATGAATTTTTACTTTTACCCAAGATGAGTAAGCCGCAAGATGACATACAAACTTTATATGCAGAGATTGAAAAATTTGCAAATAAGTTTTATTTGAATCGCCTGTTGAAAGGAAGCATCCTGAGCCTGGGCGTTTTTTCTGTCAGTTATTTGTTCTTTTCCAGCCTGGCGTATTTTTTTGAACTCAGCAGCTGGATTCGCCTCTTCTTTTTATTGGCCTTTGTGGCATTAAATGCTACGGTGTTTATTCGCCTGGTATTTATTCCTTTGGCGAAACGCTTCGGATGGATGAAGCGCATGTCACAACTCGAAGCCGCACAGTTAATTGGCAGCATGTTTTCAGATATTGCCGATCGCTTAACGAATACCTTGCAATTAATTAGTCAATCTTCGTCGGCAAACGAGAATTTAGATTTATTAACGGCTTCCATTGCGCAGAAAACTTCTCAATTAACGGTATTTAATTTTAGTTCAGCCATTGATTTATCAGTAAATAAAAAATACGCGAAATATGTACTTCCTTCGCTGTTAACTCTCCTTGTTTTATTAATCTTTATTCCAGCGATTCTTACCCAAGGAACCTACCGCATTATTCAATACGATCAAGTGTTTCTGCCTTTTAAATTTTATTTAGCGGAAGGAAAAGGAAGTTATGAAGAAGGCGCCGACATTCCAATTCAAGTCACCTTGAAGGGTGAACGCATTCCGGATAGGGTATATTTAGTGTCGGATCAAGGTAAATTCTTAATGCAGCGTGCCTTAAAAAATCGCTTTGACTTTGTGATGAAAAAAGTTAAAACCAGCGGCGCGTTTTACTTTGAAGCGAATGGGTATGAGAGTAAATCATACGAGTACAAGGTTACCGGTAAAAGTGTCTTGGGTAAAGTCTCACTCAAGATTCATTACCCTGCCTACTTAAACAAAAAGGATGAGTTAATTCAAAATGTTGGAGACATTACGGTTCCGGAAGGAAGTCAGTTAACGTGGAATGGATCCTCTAAGAATACCTCTTGGGTTGAATTACAGCATTCGAATACGCCAAAGAAGTTTAATAACTCCGGGTTTACCTATGCATTTCAGGCCCGAAACTCAAGCAAATTAAAGATTCGGCTTTCCAACATGTTTTCTAACAAAGTAGATTCTTCTACGTTTCTAGTAACTGTCATTAAAGATGCGTATCCAAGCATTCAAGTGGGAGAGGCCAGTGATTCAATTCAAGACGGTTTGCGCTTCTTTAGCGGACAAGTAGGCGATGATTATGGTGTATCTGCATTGAACTTTCATTACACGATCCTACGAAACGGAAAAGCGCTTAAAACTAGAAAATTGCCGGTGTCTTTTCAATCAGGAACGCGCAGCAGTTTTTCATTGGCGGTAGATTTTAGGTTGGAAGAAGTGAAATTGGAAGATAAGATTGAATATTATTTTACGGTTTCTGATAACGACGGGGTGAATGGTAGCAAGAGCACGAAGAGTTATGTGGGACAATATCAATTGCCCGACTTAAAAGAATTGAATGAACAACGCGATGAGCAACAAGCCCAGACTAAGCAAGATTTAGAACGCGTATTGAGTAAAACGAAAGAATTTGAACGGTCTGTTGATAAGCTTAAAAAAGACTTAACTAATTCAAAATCAAATGATTGGAATAATAAACAGCAATTAAAACAGCTTCAAGAGGAACAAAAGTCTTTGGCGAATGAATTGCAACAAATTAAGGATCAATTGGAGCAAACTACCCAGGAGAAGAATCAACTATCTGAAATCGATAAAGCCTTGTTAGAAAAACAGGAAATGATTGAGAAACTGCTGGAGGAGGTAATGGATGACGAATTAAAGAAGCTCTTGGAGGATTTGGAGAAATTATTCAATGAACGGGCGGATCAAGAGATTCAGAAGGAGATGAATAAATTGGATCAGCAGGCGGAAAACATGAATAAGCAATTGGATCGCACCCTAGAGATGTTGAAGAAGTTGCAGGTGAACGAGAAAATAGATGACATTGAAAAGGAGCTTAAGGAAAATGCAGCGGAGCAAGAAGAATTAAAGCAAGACATTGAAAACGAAAAGGTATCTAAGGAAGATGCGCTTAAGCGTCAAGAAGAGATCAACAAGCGTTTCGATGAAATCCAAAAGAAATTAGAAGAAACGAAAGCACTGAATAAGGAGCTTGAAAGTCCGCTTAATTTGGAAGATTCTAAGGCGTTGGAGGAATCAATCGATTCAGAACTTGGAAAGGCCTCAGAAGAGGTTAAAAGCGGCAAGAAAGGCAAATCTAAAGAATCCCAGCAGCAGGCAGCGGATCAAATGGAACAGTTGGCTGATATGCTCGATCAACAGCAGCAGGAGTCGAACCAGCAGCAACAGGAAGAGGATATGGAATTGGTGCGACAGATTTTAGAAAGTTTAATGATACTGAGCTTTGATCAAGAGGCGCTGATTGGTAAATTTTCTAAGGTAAACACGACCGATCCGAAGTATAAAAAATTAGGACGTGAGCAGATTCGAATCAATACAGACACAAAGGCGGTGAGTGATAGCTTATTGGCCTTAGCTAAACGTCAACCAAAAATTGCCTCCTTTGTAGACAAAGAACTCGGTGATATCAATTTCTCTCAAAATGCAGCGGTAGAAGCCATTGATGATCATAAGAAACAAGATATTTCTAAAAGCCAGCAACAGGTCATGACCGCCTATAACAACCTGGCCCTACTCTTAAATGAAGCCTTACAACAAATGCAGTCTCAGATGCAATCCCAAATGCAGAGCAGTGGAAGTTGCAGTAAACCGGGGAATGGAAAACCTAAACCGGGCAGTAGTATGTCGCCGGGAGATATGAAAGAAATGCTCAAAAAGCAATTAGAGAAAATGCAGAAAGGGCAAAATCCAGGAGGAAAAAAACCGGGCGATAAGGAAGGAGATAGTCCAGGCATGAAGCCGGGTCAATCCGGAATGAACATGATGGGATTAGGCAACAAGGAAATCGCTAAAATGGCGGCAGAACAAACGGCTATTCGTCAGCGCTTAGAACAGTTGAAAAATGAATTAAACAAGGACGGAAAAGGCAAGGGAAATCAATTGAATCCCTTGTTAAAAGAATTGGAACAACAAGAGAAAGATTTGATCAATAAGAACTTTAGTCCGGAGATGATTAACCGTCAAAAAGACATCATGACCCGTTTATTAGAAAGTGAGAAAGCCATGATGGAGCGCGGTTTTGAAGAGAAGCGGGAGTCTAAATCGGGTGTTGATCAAATAAAGGGTAACCTTATCGAGATTAAGACGTACAATCGGGATAAGTTAAAGCAAGTTGAAATGCTTCAGGTGGTAGATCCTGCATTTAGTATCTACTATAAATCCAAGGCGGAAACTTATTTTAATTTAGTTGATTAAATTTATAGCATGAAACATCAATTACAATTAATCCATGAAGTAACTCTACCTTCAACACCAGCCTCTATTACGGATGTTGAAAGTTTAATTGATGTAGCTTGTGGCGAGTTAGCGCTCAGTGAAGACGCTTATGGTAATATTTTGATCGCGGTAACAGAAGCGGTGAATAATGCCATAATTCATGGGAATAAGTTGGATGCAACATTATCTGTTCATGTGGGGGTTCATAACAACGAGGAATGGGTTTGTTTTTCTGTTAAAGATCAAGGCGCTGGGTTTGATCCCGAGACGATACCTGACCCAACAGCACCAGAGAATTTATTAAAAGAAAATGGCCGCGGCGTATTTCTTATGAAAAATCTGTCAGACGAAGTAACGTATGAAGCGGGTGGTACAGTGGTTAATGTTTGTTTTCGTCGATGATTTCTATCGAGTACTTTTCCAATGAAATTACTGGTTTACCTATTGATTCCATAACGGAAACCTTACCTGTATTGATTTCTAAAGAATCTCGTGAATTAGGTGATATTACCCTGATATTCTGTACCGACGAAGAGCTCTTAGCTATTAATAAAGAGCATTTAGATCACGACTATTACACAGACATTATTACCTTTAATTACAACAATGATTCGATAATCAGCGGTGATTTATTTATCTCCGTGGATCGCATAAAAGATAATGCAACTCAACTAGCTGTTTCTATGGAAGAAGAATTGCATCGGGTTTGTTATCATGGAGTATTACATTTAGTCGGATACAACGATAAAACAGATCAAGAAATTGAGGTAATGCGCGCCAAAGAAAACTTCTATTTAAATAAATTGTTTCACGTGAAACATTGATTAAATTTTACCATGTTAGATACGTATGATGTGATTGTTGTTGGTGCGGGTCATGCCGGTTGTGAGGCAGCCAATGCCGCAGCTAAAATGGGAAGCAAGGTCTTGTTACTCACTATGAATATGAATACCATCGCTCAAATGAGTTGTAATCCCGCCATGGGAGGTGTAGCTAAAGGACAGATTGTACGAGAAATCGACGCCTTAGGTGGTGGTTCAGGGATTGTAAGCGATAAAAGTGCACTCCAATTTAGAATGCTTAACCTATCTAAAGGTCCAGCCATGTGGTCTCCACGTACGCAAAACGACCGTATGATGTTTGCAGCGGAATGGCGCCTCTTATTGGAACAAAACCCTAATGTGGATTTCTGGCAAGACATGGGTACAGGAATCATTGTAGAAAACAATAAAGTCGTTGGGGTTAAAACAAGCCTAGGAATCGATATTTATAGTCGTGCCGTGGTATTAACCAACGGTACCTTTTTAAATGGAATTATTCATTTAGGTGAAAAACAGTTTGGTGGTGGAAGAGCCGCAGAACGTGCTTCAACCGGGATAACGGAAGACTTGGTTTCCTTAGGCTTTGAATCGGGCAGAATGAAGACCGGAACTCCACCCCGTGTAGATGGAAGAAGTTTAGATTATACGAAGATGGAAATCCAGCGCGGCGACGAGAATCCTTCAAAATTTAGTTATTGGGACACAAAAGCCTTGGCGCATCAACTTCCATGTTATATTACCTACACGAATCCTGCAACGCACGATCAGTTGCGTACCGGCTTTGATCGTTCTCCTATGTTTAATGGCGCGATTAAAAGTACAGGTCCACGCTATTGTCCAAGCATTGAGGATAAAATTAATCGCTTTGCAGACCGGGATCGGCATCAGATCTTTGTTGAACCCGAAGGGTGGAATACCGTTGAAATCTATGTGAATGGTTTTAGTACGTCGCTTCCGGAGGATGTTCAGGTTAGCGCAATTAAATTAATTCCAGGATTTGAGCAGGCGAAGTTATTTAGACCGGGCTATGCGATTGAATATGATTATTTCCCGCCTACTCAGTTAAAACATACCCTGGAAACCAAGGCTATTGAGGGCTTATATTTTGCTGGACAAATAAACGGTACTACCGGATATGAAGAAGCAGCCTGCCAAGGATTAATGGCGGGTATCAACGCACACCTCAAGATCAACGATAAAGCACCGTTTATGCTTCAACGAAGCGAAGCCTACATCGGAGTATTGATTGACGACTTGGTTACCAAAGGAACCAAAGAACCATATCGAATGTTTACCAGCCGTGCTGAGTATCGGATCTTGTTGCGACAAGATAACGCGGACTTGCGATTAAGTGAAAAGGCCTTTGAATTGGGGATGATTACATCTGCTCAACACGAGCAAGTGATTAAGAAGGAAGCGCAAACCGAATGGCTCAAAAAAGAACTTAAATCCATTGGAATTACACCCCAAGAAATTAATCCGCACTTAGAAGCGATGGAATCTTCGCCCATAACACAGCAAGTAAAATTATCCAGCGTACTTACCCGACCCGGAGTAACCATGGATATCTTAACAAATGCCTCAAATTTATTATCTAATACATTGAAAAACAATGAGATAGCAGAGGATGTAGTCGTCCAAGCAGAGATTCAAGTGAAATATGAAGGGTATATTGAACGGGAAGAGGAAATTGCAGAGAAAATGCATCGCTTAGAACGCGTGCAAATCCCAAGCGACTTAAATTATGCCCAGTTAAAAAGTTTAAGTACCGAAGCCGTAGAAAAGCTGTCGCACATCCAACCCGTCACCATCGGACAAGCTTCGCGTATTTCTGGGGTTTCGCCCAGCGACATTTCTGTTCTTTTGATCTATTTGGGGAGATAAACACCGTTTTAATTCGATTTAAGCGCGTTTTGTGTGTTTTGATGTGAAAACACCAAGGATACGTTTAAAAAGTTTATTAGAATCAAACTATAAAAGCCGTTTTTTTTAGGTCCAGGTGAATTTTTTCAACTTCATTGCATACCTTAGTGCGATATGAATGTGTTTTTTATTGATAAGGTTCATCCCATACTTCAGGAGCGTTTAGCTAAAAGTGGATTCCATTGCATAGATGCCACCCAATGGAGTCTGGATGAATTATTGGAACGACGTAATGAAGTGCATGGCTTAGTTATTCGTGCCCGATTTTTTTTGAATGCAGAATTAATTGCTTCCTTTCCGAACGTATCATTTATTGCCCGTTCAGGTTCAGGACTTGAGAACATCGATACGGCCTATTGTAAGGAACACCAAATTCAGTTATTTAATTCCCCAGAAGGAAATCGAAATGCGGTAGCCGAACATGCCTTAGGAATGTTACTTGCTTTAATGAATAAATTGTGTCGAGCGAATGACCAAATAAATCGTGGCTTATGGAAGCGTGAAGACAATCGGGGAGAAGAATTGGACGGAAAAACGGTGGGCATCATTGGTTACGGGAACAACGGGGCGGCATTTGCAAAAAAATTACGTGGCTTTGATGTGAAGGTTTTGGCTTATGATAAATACAAACAGGGCTTTGGCGATGCGTTTGTACATGAAAGCACTTTAGAAGCCATTTTGAATTCAGCCGATGTGATTTCACTACACATTCCACAAAACAAAGAAACCCTTGGTTTTGTAGATACTTCGTTTATTGATTCAGTTCAAAAACCATTCTACTTGTTGAATTTATCCCGTGGAAAAATTGTGAATACCGAAGCACTTGCGCAGGGATTAGTATCTAATAAAATAAAAGCCGCAGGCTTGGATGTGTTAGAATATGAATCCAAAGATTTTGAATCCATTTTCGTTACCCAATTGCCTGCGGCGTTTGAATACCTGCTTGCCTCTGACCGCGTAATGCTTAGTCCACATGTTGGCGGCTGGACGAAAGAAAGTTATTTTAAATTAAGCGACGTGCTTGCGGATAAAATAATTTCCTTTTATCAGCATCAATAGGCAATCAGTTGTTTTATTAATTCATGTCCGTTTCCGGAGAGTTTTATCAAATACCTTCCAGCGCTTAGATCCAAGTGTATTTTTCCATCGTTCGTGATTTCACGGGTATTAATCAACCTGCCGTTTATATCAAACACCGATAATTCCACTGGGAACATCAAATTTTCAATGCTTAATTGCCCGTCTTGAATTGGATTTGGAAAGAGCATCACATCCATTAGCGGATTATTCAACTCGATATTCGCGTGATTGATGAAGCGTTGTCCGTCGGAACATAGCTGACTGCCTAACCCGGCTTGATTACTCACCTGAAGCGTGGTGTAATAAATTTGGTTTGGAACCATCCCATTTGCACTGAGGGTGAATGTATTATTAGCTACCGGATGCGCTTGAACAAAATCACTTCCCAAAGGAAAACTTCCGATGTCAATAACTTGCGAACCTAATCCAGAGTGGGGGTCATTAACTACCCAATTCCCTTCAAGAATCGGTTGATATACACTATCTATATCTGAGTTTGCACCATCGTTTAGTGAGGAAATTACGGGTGCAGTCCAGTCTACCTGAACTAAGGTTTCATGTGGAACATTCCAGTTTCCAAGGCTATCCATGGCAATAACTCTAATCTTTCCACTCGGAATCTGTTGGTCACTTTGCTGATTAATTTCTTGCGCGGGTCCAACCGTAATTAGTTCGCTGTTTGAGTGATTTTTATAGACATAAACTTCATCAAACGTTACAGTACATGCTCCAGAGCGCAAGGAAATCGCTGTACCTTGTTGAAGTGGGTTGACATCGGTCCAAGTACATACCTGTAACGCATTTAAATACACCTGAATTAATCCACTTTGTGGATTATAGGCAACATAGACTTGATCCCATTGATTTACCAAGACATTAACTGAATCTTCTTTTACCAAGGTAAAGGCATCGTTCAGTACTTTATATAGTTGAACCTTATCCGTTTCTTCTCTAAAATATACAAAGTAGGAATTGCCTCGATTCGGCAGGGTTGGGTCGCTACAAAAAAAGTGCATTCCTGCGCGTTGATTGGCGTTGTTGGATGTAATTCGTTGTTTCCAAGTATATAAGTACGTATGTTGTGAGGATTGGCTTACTTGGGCATACGCGTTTGAATTATTCTGTGTCGCATCGTTCAGTATGAAACTTCCATTCATGACTTGAAAATTCCCTGATTGATTGGTCCAAAGTCCTGAATTGCCATTAAATTCATCTTCGAAGTAACCCATCGGTTGATTGGATAAAAAGGGTGTTGTTGCAGAGGCTCTTGCAGCGACATGATAGAATTTATGTTTTATTCCAGAGGCATCGCTATCTTGAAACGCAGCAGTAAACGACTGCGTTTGCCAAGTTCCGGTATAACTTAAGCTGCTAACCGGTGGAGTAATATCGTTGGTAAGCGCAACGGTATGGTAGTTGGCAACCCAACCAGCCAATTGGGTGGCGCAATCCGAACGAAATTCTATGGTTAGTGTGTTTCCGGCAGATTGAATGCTCGGAGGAATGTTGTTCCCAGTAAAACTGCCGAGCAAGGGAGAATTTAGGTTTGGGCCGTTGTAAATCAATACCTTATCAAAGGTAGCTTCTAATTCGAAGGCAGTAAATTGAAGTGTAATCGTACTTCCTTGCGCGGCTTGGATTACCCAAATACTTCGCTCATCAGGTGCGTAATTTCCATTAGCACCTCCAGAGTCATAAAAGGTTCCTGAAGGATTGGTAAGCATTGTTGGGGTGTAGGTGTCGTTGACTAATCCATAGTATTTATTCCAATTCCAATTAATTCCAGGGTCGGTGTGGCTTTGGTTGGCATAATGCTGATGTCCTTTGATGCGGATGCAATTACCGAGCAATTGCGTAGTACTTGAGCTTGCACCATCATAGGTTCGTTTCGGGTTTATTCCATACCCACTTTGGGTAATGTCTTTTACCAAGTTTGCAGAGGATTGATAAAGCGATGCTGTATACCACGCGGCATTAGAAACATACCCTTCATGCTCTATTCCAATGGTGTATCCGTTTTCATTCCCCACGTGCCAGGCCTTGTTGCTTTCTAAGACCATTTGGGTAACTTGACCGTCTGAACTGCGCACCACATAATGATAGGATACTTGCGCGTTGCAGTTTAGTCCCCACGAAATGGCTCCGGAATAGGTTCCTTGCACAGTATGTATGGTTACCGCTGAAATGGCGCTTCCGTTTCTACTGCTATAATTACACGTGGGCGCAGCATTCCAAAGGGCTGGGCCGTAGTTTATAGATTTTAATGTGTTTCCTGCACGGTAATGGAGTTGATCTTGGTTTTTAATTCCGGTGGAATCGATGGTTACGGTTGTTGCGGTTAATACGGCATAGTTGTTTTTTCCAAAAAAGTCTTTCATATTGATTTCATACAATGGAAAGCCAAAAGTAGCCGCTTGGGATTCATCGGTTAAAAAACGAAATACTTCCAAAACGCTGGATTCAAAGGCGAACAGATTAATGCTTCCTTCTCGAGGAATTTCACTCAGTTCCCACATTAAATTATATAGTAATTTTGGCGTGTTTTCTCCGGTGACGCCGTAACTTTGGATGAGGCTCGAACAGGCTGCTGCATAGGCTTCTACTTGCATCATCACACTGTTTTTTTGAGTGGCAATGTTAATTCCACTTAAGGATTCGATACGTTTAGCATTTTCTATGAAATATCCATTTCCATGGTCAAAAACTCCCATAATACCGAAAGGGAGTGGCATTCCTGAACAGCTTAGAGATTCTTCAGGATTAATTGGGCTAAAGCGTGTATGTGTATAGGAAATAGCTTCTAAAAATCCGCGAGGAATTTCCGGATGCTGTTGGTATGCGGCAGAAAAATTAACAGCTTGACTAAACACCGTG
>JBEGMB010000303.1:0-5538 GCA_041183245.1 Bacteroidota bacterium | reverse complement strand
AACGTATCCGGAGACACTTGTGTAACTTGCGCCACCGTCTGTAGATCGGTACAAGTTGAGTCCACCTACCAAAATCTCATCTGCGTTGTTTGGATTGGCAAGTATGGCACAGTTATAAAATCCTTGATGATATAGCCATGTAGACGTGCCAATCGCTAAATTTGGGTGTGCTGCTGAATACGGTCCTCCATCTTGTCCGTAGGCATTTACCCAAGAGCTTCCCGCATTGTCGCTTTTATAGATGCTGATAAATCCGTAGTCATTTGCCTTCGCTTCGCCAATTAAATACACATAAATTCGATTCGGATTCGCAGGAGTAAGGGCAATTCGGGCACCGCCATCGTTACGCGCAGGATCTACTGAACTATACCAACCGTTGCTTTGTGTGGTCCATGTTGCGCCAAAATCCGTTGATTTTAAAAACCCGCAAATATTCAAGTTGGGGTCGTGTTTTACCAAGTATTGTTCCTGTGCATTCAAGACATTCGGTTTAATGTCGTAACACGCATCACCCCATAATTGGGTCCACGTTGTACCGCCATCCGTAGATCGATGCAATCCTTTGTCGGAAGCTACCAATACGATGTTTTCATTTCCTGGAACGATTAAAATTTCATTTACGCCAAACCCAGAATTAGGCAATACATTGGTCCATGTGGATCCGCCATTCAAGCTACGGTAAACGCCATTGTTTCCACCGGCAAAAAAGAGCAGGGGATTGGTAGGACTTACTTCCACGGCGCTTACACCGCTTGAGAAATCTAAACCCATAGAAATACAGGTCCAGTTTTGTCCACCATCCGTACTTTTATAAACCTCTCCAGGTTCGGTACCGCAAATTACCGTATTGGGTGAGCCCGCACATTGATCTAAACTATAAATATTTGCTTGGTCGCCTCCTTGACCTCCGCCTTGTGAATAGGTAGTGATTGGTCCAACCACAGACCACGACGAAGATTTTATTATGCTCGGTTTTGGATTGGAATTAACTGCTTGAGCGACAATATACCCTGCATCATTCAGTTGTGTAGAGTAGGTTCGCACCCAACGTTTGTAGTATTGGGTATGGTAGCTTTTTTCAAAGGGATGCGTTCGGTAATACGCATTGTACGCTACACTTACTTCCAGCATGTTTGGATTGTCGCCATACATGAGTTTAGCCCATTGTGGTAAGGTTGAAATTTCCACAGCGGATGGTTTCTTCATGAGTTGGGCAATGCTTAAAGTAAAGCTGCAGATCAGTAGGGTGGTGAATACGAGGTGTTTCATCGGTATCGTTGATTAAATCGGTTTTCTTGTATGGTTCTTAATGCGTTTAAATCTTTAGGAATTTCACGTTTCCATCGCTTGTGCGACCACATCCATAGGGATGGATGAGAATTAATCGCAGTTTCCAAACGCTTTGTATAAGCCTCCGTAAGGCTTCCAAAGGTAAGTGATTTAGGGGTTTCAGATAAGAGTTCAAAGGTCAAGGAATAAAATCCGGGACTACTTATCGACAGATTCAGAAAGACCACTGCGGCATCGGTTTCATTCGCTAGCGCCTCGGTGCCAAAAGGTATGGCGGTTTGTTGATTAAGGAATTCCATCCAATAACTTTTGTTAGAGTCGCCCGGACTTTGATCCGCTAACATTAACAAAATAAAAGGCTGATTTTTTTCATTGAGCAAATGCTCCCTGTAGTTTTTACTGTGAATCACTTTCAAGCCAAACCGCTCGCGGCGTTCGGTGAGTTTTTGTTGCCAGAACGAAGCCGAAAGGGGCATCCCAAGACCAAATACATGCGACGGAAAATGAATCCCTAAGGAAGTGATGAGCCATTCCCAATTTCCATAATGCCCGCCAACCAAGAGAATATTTCTTCCTTTTACCCGCAATTCATTAATTAATTCGGGATTCGTATATGTAATTCTTGATCGTAAGGCATCAGCCGAAAAACTCAGGTTTTTAACAGCCTCAATAAATACCGTGCTGAGATGCCAATAAAAGGCTTTAGCTTTTTCTTTGATTTGTGCTGGGGTTTCACTCGGGAAACTACGCGTAAGATTCAAAAGCACCACCTTTTTTCGATAGCCAACTAATTGATATAATACGACATATAAAAGTGGCCGCAGTACCATTAAACACCTAAGGGGCAATAAAGAAAAAGGAAATACGATGAGGGAGTAGAGAAGCCTATTCATTCGCACCGTATTTATCGTTCCATAATTGGTAGAGTTGCTTCGCAATTTCTTGTTCCTTTGCGCTGCTTCCCGCTTTAAAGAAATTACTTCCAGCGATAGCATTAGGTAGAAATTCTTGGACTACAAAATTCCCTGGGAAATCGTGGGCATATAAATAGCCTTCTCCATAACCTAATTCTTCCATCAATGCTGTGGGGGAATTGCGTAGGGGAAGAGGCACCGGTAAATCTCCGGTTTTAGCTACCAGTTCTTGCGCTCGATTAATGGCCTGATAGGCGGCGTTTCCTTTGGGCGAGGAGGCCAGATAAATCGTACACTGCGAGAGTACGATGCGTGATTCGGGCCAACCTAATTTTGATACGCTGTCAAAGGTGGTGTTTGCGATTAATAAGGCATTTGGATTAGCCAATCCAATATCTTCGGAAGCGATAATTAAGAGTCGACGCGCAATGAATTTGGGATCCTCTCCACCTGCAATCATTCGCGCTAACCAATACACTGCAGCGTTGGGGTCACTGCCGCGAACCGACTTAATAAACGCAGAAATAATATCGTAATGCTGTTCGCCGTCTTTATCATACCTTGACAGGCTTTGTTGCGCATTGGCAAACACATACTCATTCGTGATGATTAAGGGTTGATTAGCAGGCGCACTTCCGACCAAAAGCTCAAATACATTAAGTAACTTTCGTGCATCGCCCCCAGAGATAGCCAGTAAGGCTTCCGTTTCTTGTAACGTTATATCCCTGGACTTCAACCAAGAATCTTTGCTTAAGGCTCGAGTTAAGAGCAATTCTAAATCTACTTTGTTGTGACTTTGTAAGGTATACACCTGACAGCGGGAAAGTAGGGCAGCAATCACTTCGAACGATGGATTTTCTGTGGTGGCACCCATCAGGGTAACCGTTCCTTTTTCAACGGCTCCGAGCAAGGAATCTTGTTGCGCTTTTGAAAAGCGATGAATCTCATCAATAAATAACACCGCACCACCTTGTTGAAACATTCCTCCTTTTTCCGCTTGCTGAATCACTTCACGGACTTCTTTAACGCCTGAAGAAATCGCCGAAAGTTTATAAAACGGTCTTTTTAAGTGTGTAGCAATTAAATTCGCAAGGGTCGTTTTACCAACACCTGGCGGTCCCCAAAAAATCATGGATGGAAGCACGCCAGCATCGATCGATTTACGCAAGGGGGCATCCGGACCGAGCAAATGAACTTGCCCGATATAGTCATCGAGTTGGAGCGGGCGCATGCGTTCTGCGAGGGGCGTATTCATGGGTTAAAGGTACAAAATCGCATAGAGACGAACAATTGTCTGGGCAATGTTATCTTTGTAGAAGAATATACCATATGAACATTCAATTAACGCTTATTCTTTGTTTACTGCTTTTGGTGGGATGTACGTCCTCGAATAAAAAGGCCAATAGAAAAGAGCAACAAAAGACCATATCAAAAGGAGAATATGATTCCGATGATTTTCGATCGCTTTCTCCGGAACAGGAAAAAGAAATAAAAAAGCTTATACTTCTTTTCAAGAAGAATGAAATAGAAGAAATCGTTAAACGGATATCCTATCCACTCGTTAGAGATTATCCGATTCCTGCAATACAGAATGAGGAGGAGATGAAAACTTATTTTGATGAAGTCTTTGATGAGTCACTCAAAACTGAAATTGCTAAATCAACGCCAAGTGATTGGTCTCAAGTGGGATGGCGTGGTGTTATGTTGAATCAAGGGGTTGTTTGGCTTAGCGACGATGCAACAAGCATTACGGGGATAAATTATCGATCTAAGAAAGCGGATGAGCGATATAGTAAGTTAATCGAGGCTCAAAAAGCCGCAGTTCACACGTCAATTTCTGAATTTAAACGTCCGATCTTTTCCTCGATTACGGCAAGCTATATGATACGAATTGATGAAACAGCAGAAGGTGTTTTTCGCTATGTATCTTGGAAAGAAGGACAAAAACAATCGGAGAAACCTGAGTTGGTTTTAAATAAAGGAAGCGTTGAATATTCTGGCTCTGGAGGAAATTGCGTGTATATCTTTAGAAATGGTAAATATATTTATCGAGTATTTCGAAATGTAATGGGTGGGGAATATGAGAAAGCTGTAACGCTTTCAGTTGAAAAAGAGGGTGTCGTTATCCTAAAGGATGATGGAGATTTGCTGAGTGAATCATTTTGATTCTAATCTAAACCATTCAGTTACCTTGGTTATACTATCCGAGGTCTTGTCTTCCTGTAAATGAAAAGAGTTTTTAGTTAAGGGAGTACTCGCTGTTGCAATGTTCATCATAGCGTAGCGATGTTGAACTCGTGAACCCTTAAGGGGTATGCTTCAAAGCAAATTAAAAGCAAGCTTGCTCCTAAGTCGCAATCTATCTTTTTTGCTTTTTTTCCGTTGTCAAAGCAAGCTTTACCAAGGTGCTAAAAGAATGATAGATTTCGTTAGTTAAGGGAGTACTCGCTGTTGCAATGTTCATCATAGCGTAGCGATGTTGAACTCGTGAACCCTTTTGGGAGATGCTTCAAAACAAATTAAAAGCAAGCTTGCTCCTGTGTCGCAATCTTTCCTTTTTTGCTTTTTTTTCGTTGTCAAAGCGAGCTTTACCAAGGTGCTAAAAGAATGATAGATTTCGTTAGTTAAGGGAGTACTCGCTTCGCTCGTGAACCCTTTTGGGAGATGCTTCAAAACAATTCAGTTACCTTGGATATGCTATCCGAGGTCTTGTAATTCTTGTAATTGATACGTGTTAATTAGTGGGATTATGCGCTAAGGCGCATGAACCCTTATGGGAGATGCTTCAAAACAAATTAAAAGCAACGATGCAAGCATCCTTACTTTTTTTATTACCTTTTTGCTCACCATTGCAAGCAATGATCGCTACTGGTAATAAAAAAAGCCAGCCTTTCGGCTAGCTTTTAATTTGTTTTGGCGGAGAGTGAGGGATTCGAACCCCCGGAACCTCGCGGTTCAACGGTTTTCAAGACCGCCGCAATCGACCACTCTGCCAACTCTCCGCGGCAAAAGTACTAATTGTTTAACAATTTCCAAGTGTTTTTTGAGAATTAGCCAATTAATTTTTAAACGGCATCATATATCCATTAAGAATTCAACCATTTGTAGATTTGGATATAATTTTTACTAATATTCATCCATACAGCATAAAAGCTCATGTAATCTTATGTTTTGTGCGTTCAGGTCCTAAATATTGTTTTACATTACTTAGCTTTGCATTAAATCAATTTAACAAGTAACTTTTTATATGAAACATTTTTATTTCTCCCTTATCCTAGGCTTTCTTAGCTTTTCTTCAATGGCTCAAACAACCTACACGCTGGATAGTGTAGTT
>JBEGMB010000302.1:0-21107 GCA_041183245.1 Bacteroidota bacterium | reverse complement strand
ATATTATTTCTACCAGATTGAATAATCTGATTTAACTCATCTAATAAAGCCTTGTATTGAATTTCATTTTTACTCATAACTCCGTATACTTCTGGGCACTGCCTTTGGCTTTTTCTACCGGGTACTTTTCGGCATTTCGTGCGATTTTATCCAACACGATTTGCTTTACGTCCAACTCATGTTTTTCAGCTAATAGGAGCGCATAGGCGAATACATCAGCTAGTTCTTCCTTTAATTTTTCTTTATCGACGGCTTCAGAGGCGGCGGAATCTTTCCACAGGAACAGTTCATTGAGTTCTGCCGCTTCAATGGAGAGTGCCACAGCAAGATTCTTGGTATCGTGAAATTGTTTCCAATCACGTGCATCGCGAAAAGAAACCAGGGCCTTCATTAATTCTTCCAGTTCAGACATAAAGTAAATTTAACCATTTTTTTGTTGCCTAGTATTTTCCAATCCCCTCCACGGGCCTCAGGTCGTTTACTTCTACTTCCAACACGTAGCGATCGATTTTGGGGTGGTAGCTCGTAAAGGGTGCTATGAGGGGGTAGCGGTCTTTGAGCAGCAGAAATTCTTTAAAGGGTAGTTCCAGGCGAAGGGGGTATTTCTGTCCGGAGAAGGCAAAGCCAAAGATATCTGGAATTTGCTGTTCATGGAGTGTTTCGTGTTTAAATACGGTTCCGGTGTATTCCACCGAGCCAATGCGGTCGATGTTGTACGTTTTATTTTTTTGGCTAGCCGGTTCAAAGGCCATCACGGTGTGGTAGTTTTCGGTAATGCCGAAGGGTTCAACCACGCGGTCTGTAATGCTTTCCGAGTTGATGGATTGATATTTCTTTAAGGTGACTTGTTCCTTGTTCATCATGGCTTTGGTGAGGCGTTCCACGACCTTACCGCTCTTGGCATGGAGCAGGTGGGTGGCCACCATGGGAAGTTCAGAACCCATGTAGATTTTACTCAGGAGCGTATCTTTTAGCTTGGAGGATTTCCCGGTGCTTAACACAAGTGATTTGAGCAGCTGTGCTTCTTCGGGTGTGAAGTAAATGCCGTCGGTAGCTTGCTGTTCGATGTAGTAGCGTTGGTTGTGGTCTTTGTGGAGATCAAACCCACATTCCCGGAGCAGGTCGAGGTAGCGGTATACGGTCCGTTCGGTAGAATCCAGAAACGAAGCGAGTTGGTTAATGGTTTTATGGGGTGATTCTTGCAGGTAGGTAATGAGTTGCAGTACACGGAGAATCTTATGTTGATTGAGCATAGGCAGGAATCTGGTCGACAAATAAATTTAAATTTATTGATATGCACAACTTATTGACCTGAGTTGTCAGGGGAAAATGAAATATTCTCTGGGTGCGCCCTTCGACAAGCTCAGGGACCGCACCTGATGTATTGCAATTTAAATTTAAGCGGTCCCTGAGCTTGTCCGCAGGAGCAGAGCATAGGCGGGTCGAAGGGCCGCTAATCGAATGTGAACATCTAGCGACAGTATCGAGATTACGGGTTGAAGAGAGAGAAAGAAATTATTTTAAAAGGGAACAAAACCTGATTCAAAATCCCCCTAAAAAGCAAAAACCCTAAGAAACTTGATACTTCCTAGGGTTTTCTAATCCTCCAGCCATAGAGGCTTTTCTTTAAACGAACCGTTTCGCGGTCTGGACGGGACTCGAACCCGCGACCCCCTGCGTGACAGGCAGGTATTCTAACCAACTGAACTACCAAACCGTTTTTTCTGCCATTTCTGACTATCGCAACAGCGATATTCGAAAAACGTGTGCTCCGTAAAGCGGATACAAAAGTAGATTATTTTTTTAGTTTAAGCAAGAATTAACCATTTTTTTAATTTTTAGTTAGGCTTTGTTACTACTTTTATGATACATGTTTTAATCGCTCAAAGAATTCCAGTGAATAGCCTAAAACAATTTATTTCGCGGTATAAAAAGTGGATTAAGCGAATTGCTGTCGCTTTAATTGCCTTACCCCTCGTAGCATTTGCGGTCTTGGTGGCAATTCTATACGCAAAACAAGATTATTTTGTTGGCTTAGCCCTTGAAAAGGCTAATGCAGATTTAAACGGAAAAGTTGAAATAGGAGGAAGCCATATTGCTCCGTTTGCGAATTTCCCCAACATTTCAATTGATCTCGAACACCTTAAAATATATGAGTCAAAAGCAGATAGCGCCGCGTGCCTCGTTCACCTAAAAGATACCTACTTGGGCTTTGATTTGAGCGAATTGATTTCAGGAAATGTAGTGGTTAAAAAAATTAAACTCAGTGATGGCGTAATTGATATCCGTCAGCACCGCGATGGTTCCTTCAATGTTGCCAACGCATTAGCCTCCAAGGTTCCCTCTGATGAAGTTTCCGAGGATTTACATTTGTCCTTGGAATCTATTGAATTGGATCATGTGGATATCTCTAAACTCAATGAATCTACAAACCTAGCCGTTGATTTACTCATTAAGAAAGCCAAATCTAGTTTTCATTCCAATAAAAAAGGCATTGATTTTAAATTAGATTCTGATCTAACGTTGAGCATCATTCAAGATAAGGATACAACCTTCTTTAATAACAAACACCTCGAATTTGAAACTGAATTCTCTTACCTCAATGATGGAAGTGTACTTAAATTTAAAGAAACATCCCTAGCCTTTGAGAAAACCTTATTGGATTTTCAAGGAAAACTACACCTAACTAACAACGTGTTTGTTGACCTCCAATTAAAAGGGCATAAGCCCGATTTTAATTTGTTCTTATCTGTTGCACCTCCAGCCCTCAGCGATGCACTCAAAGAATTTGATAATCAAGGAAAAATTTATTTCAATGCCTCCATCAAAGGAAATGTAGCCAACGGACAGCAACCTGCTATTCGCGCCAACTTTGGCTGTAAAGAGGGCTTGTTAGAAAATACAATCACGCATAAAAAAATGAAGGAGATTGCCTTTATTGGATCGTTCACGAATGGTACAAAGCGCGATGTTTCTACGATGGAATTTATCTTAAAGGGATTTCATGTACGACCAGAGCTCGGCGTATTCAATGCCGATTTACGTGTGCGTAATTTTAGTACCCCGGAAATCGACATGCGCATTGATTCTGAATTAGACCTTGCGTTTTTGGGGAAATTCAGCAATGCACGTGAGCTGAAAAACATGGGAGGCAAGGTAGCCCTTGAAATGCGTTTTCATGATATTGTCGATTTAAACCATCCGGAACTCGCGGTGCGTAGGTTGAATGAAGCTTATTATTCCAAATTGAAGATTGAAGATTTTCATGCGAATTTCAAAGAGCTGCCACATCCCATAAAGCACTTAAACTTGGAGGCCCTTGCGAACGGACATCAATTAAATATCAAACAATTCCATATGAATTATGGGGCATCCGATCTTTCCATACATGGGTATTTAAGCGACCTTCCGGCCTTGTTGCATCATACCGATATTCCAATCGAACTGGCCTTAGATGTGAAGGCAAATCACCTGAATTTTGCGGATTTTTCTACCGATGCTAAAGCAAATGAAAAGACTGCAGAACAGTTGGATAAGGTCCACTTTAAGTTTATGGTGAACAGTTCGGCAAAAGCGCTGATTGAATCTCAAAACTTGCCTCGTGGAGAATTTGCTATCCGTAATTTTCAAGGAAAATTCAATCATTATCCGCACCGGCTTCATGACTTAAACCTGGCTGTTCATGTGGATGACACCGACCTGCTATTAAAAGAACTGCGCGGTTTTGCAGATCATTCAGATCTAAACATGACAGCGAAGGTCCACCATTATGATTTTTGGTTTAAACCAACCTTGAATGGAGAAGCTTCCGTTACCGTGGGATTGAATTCAAACCAGTTGTTTTTGAAGGAACTGTTTTATTATGCGGGGCATAATCATTTACCGAAAGAATATCAACGTGAAGAAGTATCTAACTTGACGTATCAAGGGCATGCAACGCTGGGATTTCATCACGGGGAATTGACCAAAGCAACCTTGTTAACAGATAAATTAAGTGCCAAACTTAAGTCGCATCCCTTGGCACTGCATCACTTTTCCGGAGGTTTAATTTGGCATGCCGATAAACTTGATTTTTCGCACCTCAAGGGAGCACTTGGATACTCCGATTTTGAGTTAGATGGCGCCTATCATTTGAATGATCCAACCCATAGAAATTCGATCCGATTCAAGTCAAAACAATTGAATGTTGATTCGTTTTTAGCGCATGGAGTAGCAAGTGATACACCGGTTAAAGGTACTGATCATGATAAAGTCCCAAGCCTATATGACTACGAGTTTCCAAATTTGGATGTTACCTTGGATGTTGGGCATCTCATATACGCGCCGTATGATGTGAAAAATCTTCACGTAGATGCACATGTATACAGCGATCACCACATGGAGTTGAATCACCTGCGCCTGCAAACCGCAGAAGGTTCCATGTCGGGTTCGGGTACCTTTAGTGGTCGCGACAAGAAACATATTTATTTTTCGCCTCACCTCACGATTCATCACTTGAACTTGGATAAATTCATGGTGAAATTTGATGATTTTGGTCAAGATCATTTGGTTTCTGAAAATTTACACGGGTATTTAGAAGGAACCCTAAGTGGTAAAATTCACATGCATGCCGATTTTGTTCCTAAGCTGGATGATTCAGAACTTAAGATGAATCTAACAGTAATTAATGGTAGGCTTGAAAATTATGCCCCGCTGTTAGACTTAGGCACCTACTTCGAGGATAAAAACGTGAGCAGCGTAGCCTTTGATACCCTCAAAAATAACTTCTCGCTGAAAAACGGTAAAATGACCATACCTGAAATGGTGATTGCTTCCACACTTGGGTATTTAAAAATCTCTGGATCGCAAGAAATCGTTGGAAAAATGAATATGGATTATCAAGTAGGAATTCCTTGGCAAATGATTAAAGATGTAGCACGTAATAAACTGTCACGTAACAAAGATTCAAAGGAGAGTTCCAATGATATTGTTACTGCGACAGAGGATTCGAAGTACCTTTATTTTAAAGTCGTGGGGGATTTGGATAATTTTGAAGTTAATTTAATGAAACGTAAAAAGTGAATATCAGCGGGGTGAGATATATTGTAGTGTTCATGTGGATACTGATTGGGCATAATTTCTTTGCCCAACCGACCAATTCGGAAGAATTAGATGATTCTACGTATGTGGAGTTAATCGAGGTGGCGCCACGAAAAACCTTGGAAATCCCAACCTTCCAATTGATCAATCCGGATACGCTTAAACTTGGTGAGCACGATGAACTCGTCTGTGATTCCTATACCGCCTTGGGTATGCCATACGTATATGACGCCTTACATTCGTTTAATGCCCGCCGCATGGATAAATTCGGAGGCTATTTGAATGTCAAAATAAATCAAGGCCTAGAAAGCATTCGTAAAAAAGGATTCAATTCCGACGTGAAGCAGCTGTACATTCAAGTCAATCCGAAAACACTTACTGTACATTGGGTAGCAGTAGTGGGGCCCAGCGAAGATGGAAAGTGCTATGTGCGAGTTGATAGCCGCGGTTCAGCCGGTGGGGGATTGCCCGCTGTAAATAAACAGCTTCCAAGGATGCACAACTTATATCCAACCTTAACCGCCGTAAAGTTGCTCGAGTTTAATGAAAACGTAATCAAATGCTATGATTGGAATGGGAATCCCTTGGATTCGGTATGTTCCTTTGTGAATATTCGTCAGCACTTTTTTAAGTATTACGATAACCAAGTAGGGAATACCATTACCTTGGAAGATTACGTTGCCAAGTATCCCTATACCACAGACGGTGAGGCCTTGCCAGGAACTAAAAAGTTTGTTGCGCCAAAATATCGAACATATAAAGTGAAATCAGGAGACAGCTTATCCACCATTGCAGCGAAATACCATACCACCGTTTCTAAAATTAAAAAAGCCAATGGCTTGCGTTCTGATTTAATCCGGATCGGACAGGTATTGAAGATTCCTACCTAGGTACTTGCTATGATAGATTCTCTAGAACTCGTACACCGTAAACAGCAGATTTTTGATCATGGTCCGATGTATAATGAATTTGTGCATGACACGCTGATTCATGAACCATGGAATGCCTATAGCTCCTTATGTTTCTTTATCCCAGTTATTTTTTGGTTGATTTATCTGCGCGGCAAATACCGAACCTATGGCATCATTACCGCACTTTTACCCTTACTGTTCTTAAATGGCTTGGGGTCTACCTTGTTCCATGCCTTTCGCGCATCCAATTGGTTTTTACTCCTAGATTGGCTCCCGGCGGCGCTAATGACTTTAATTCTATCGATTTATTTTTGGCATCGAGTAACACATAAGGTTTGGAAAGCCATCAGCGTGGTCGGTGGGTTTTATACCTTGGCCTTTACGATGGTTAAGATTCTTTCTCAACAAACAGGTCTTTCCGGGCCAAGCATTGGCTACTTCTTCACAGGTGCAGCCTTTCTGGTCCCAGTAATTATCGACTTAAAACGCAATCAATGGAAACATGCGGGGTTATATGTGTTTTCCTTGTTCTGCTTAGTGCTTGCGCTCCTCTTTCGAATCCTGGATTATCCCACGCCAAATCCCTTTGCATGGCTCCCCCAAGGAACGCATTTCTTATGGCATGTTACGAGTTCGCTCGCCGTTTTTACCTTAGGTTTTTATATCTATAAAACATCCAACGATAATCGATTTAAGAACTGAGGATCACCTGAATCAGGGCTTTGTCAAAACGGCACATCGTCTTCATTGATGTCACCCAAGGTGAAAATCCGAAAAGACTCATCTTCCAAATAGACGCGTTTACCCGGTTGTTTAAAGGTATATTGTGTCTTAAAATTCGTGCATTCAAAAACACTTAGAATTCCTGCATCGTTGCGATGAAATAATAGATGCATGTGCGCCTTACTTTTATTTCCAACAAAATAAAAACCAGAAGAGGTAGGGAAACATTTGGTACATTTTCCTTCAATAACATTGAGTTGTTCATCCCCTTGGTCCTTGAAGTAGTTAAATGCGCGTTCCAAACGACGAAGTAAATCTTGATGTTCCCCCTGGTCGTCTTCAGGCATTTCTTTAAGTAAGAGCTCAACCATTTCTAGGTCGAGTTGCTGAATAAAATGGCGCAGGGCGTCATCAATGGTTTTGAGGGGGCGAAGTGTAAATGGCATAGGGGAGTGACTACTTCAAAAATAGCAAGGATGGGTTTTCGTTTGCTGCCCTACCTACTAAAAGATGTTAATATGTTGAAAAATATCACAAGATGCCAGCTTCGATTAAGGCTTGCTCAACCGCCAACCAATCAACCATAAATCCATTGGCAACCATACGGTTTGGGATCAAAGGTATTTCTTCGGCAATATCATCAAGGAATAGCTTTTCAAATCGAAGACTTTCCCTTAAGTCAAACGGACCGGGATGAATTTTCTTAGCGGTATGTTCCGTGATTGGAAGTAAGCCATTGGATGGTGAATTCAAATATTCCAGCGCCTCTGCTAAACTTCCGTCGTTGATGTCGGCACGATAGGTGTTCAAAATGATGTGATGTCCTTTGACTTGTAATGCATGAATAACCCGAAATGCATGTGGGTTTTCAGCACCTAATGCTGGATATTGGTGTTCCACCACGGTTCCGTCGAAATCTAAGTAAATGGTCATTTATTGTATTCGGATAATTCCTTTACTTATTTTTTGACCCTTATAGCTGCATTGTAACCAATAGGTTCCTTCAGCCATTCCAGAAGTTTCTATGGTAAATGGAGATGCAGGATTGGGAAATTCTTTCAGTTTTCTTCCGGATGCATCATAGAGGGTAAAACTAAAGGTTTCGTTCTGTGGAATGTTGTGTGTGATGATTGGGTTGATTATGGAAGGGTTCGGCTGAATACTTACCTGTATTTCTCCATCGGTTATTTGAATTTGTTTGGTGGATTCTCCGATACATCCTAAGGTATCGATTACCGTCATGTGCACGTCGTAAATCCCCGGCGTTGCATAGATATGGCTCACCGTCTGCCCACTAGATAATATGGTTTGATCTCCAAAATCCCAAAGGTATTGGCTATTCGTACCATTATTCCCAGCGAAAATATAATATACATCGCCCGCCACGTGCAATCCTTGAGTGAAGGTGGAATCCGGTGCAGAGATGCTGACCGTCATCGGCAGTGTGCGTTGACATCCAAAGTTATCTTTCACCCGTAAGTTATAAGTGCCTGGCGTATTTAATGTGATGGACGGTGTTTCAGGACCAGGAATCCAATTGTATAAATAACTCGGATTGTAAGGAGCGGTATATGTTATTCCTTTACAAACGGTAGTATCTGAAGGAATTGTAAGATTTGGTAGCACGGCACCAAAAGGGGCCAATTCATTATCTATCCAGGCTAATCGTTGGTATAGAAATACTTTCATTTGCTGCACCTGCGCATTATACGTACTTGCACCTAAGGTTTGCCAAACCGCAAAATTTCGATCGGCAGGCCCTTGGAATAAGGGAGCAGAAACGCTATCAATAAAGGCCATAAACCGAGGAGTTTTCAATACATCTTCGCGTAAACTAAACCAACGGCAAGCTAATTCATGACGATACACCGAGTCCGTATATAATTTAGACCACCAAAAAGGAAAAGGCCAATACGGATGCGTGTTTTCCCAAACCCATCCCGAATTTGGATCATCTGCCATGGCACGGTCGTAATCCCAAGGTGGACCGATGCATAGCTTGTTTCCGTCGGTATCCTTTTCTTTGTACATGTAGGTGCTGCGGCCGTAACTGTCATAATTCATACTGAATTCATTAACAATCAAGAAGTCGATGAAGGTTCCTACATCAATCCATTTGCGGTACCCCAAGGTATCGTTCGTATAATTCGTTCCGTTCAAGGCGTTTTCAAATGAGTCTACATAGGTCTTGATGTAGTTAGCTTGCACGGGTAGGATCGAATCTGCCTTTGGGTAGACATATTTAAATTCAACCGCATGGGGTGAGGTTGCACTATTGATTGGCGGATATACCGAATTCCATGCCGCTGGGTCGCCGTTAATGTTCATTTCTATGATATATCCTCCCGTTAATTCACTTCCTGCCGTATCAGCCGATGTCATCTTGGCGATATCTAAGCGGTTATTGTCGCGTTTCACTTTTTCGGTCAAGGTATATACACCAATATAAGTTCCGTCGAGAAATACCTCACATTGCCTTGTTCGCGGAGCATATTGTCCCATCCGCCTAGAAAATTCATACGTAACCGAATTAACTAACAAGGAGTTATCTAAGTATTCCGCCTTAAATATCCAATCATTTTCAGCAGGCATGCCCAATAAGGAGGTATCAATCTTATTTCCGTTCGCATCCACCAAATCAAAGTCGTAGTTTTTCTTGGGATATCCCGGCCCTGTGAATCCTTGCCATTCCGTCATGATCGTCCCTTCATAACTGTATATCGTATCGGCTGTGGAGTTAAGTAACCCGGGTCCATTATCAATGATTTCCATAACCACAGGAACTTTCACATCGTTGTTGATTGCATTATTCACCGTAGTTAATTTTACGATTGGAAGTACCGAGGTCATAGCACCCTCATACGTTATTGAAAAAGGAATGCTCGCAGCACACGCAGTATTCGCTTTTAGGCCAATTTTGATAATGTAGGGAATTCCTGCAGTGAGTAAGGGGTGCAAATCGGCTTGTAGTCCGCACAACGCATTATCATCGTTGTAATAAAGAGCGCCGGTAGCTGAACCGCTGAAGTCTACATTGGCACAGTTGTTATATACCCAGATTCGTGTATCGCATGCGCTCAAATTACACGTAGATATGGCGAAAATTCCGGTTGTATCTGGGGTGAACGAATAGAATAAGTTTTCTTGAGGAGAAACCGTTACACCGGTATCTATTGGAATCGGGTTTTCGCAAATGGTTCCTGGTCCACAATTAAAAGAATGTGAAGCAGTAAATGCAAATTGTCCGCCACTCGCTACTTGCGTTCCATTCAAGGTGATAACATACGACCCAAGTCCATAACCACAACAAATCCCATCGCCATAGCTGTCGTGGATATCAAAACGAATACAATCCGCGGTATCAACACAAACCACCGAACCGTTTACATTGCCGTTGGCAACTTCATTCCCATTGCTGTATAAATTCCAGGTGGTTTCTCCTGGGTAATCATCAGGAACAATGGTGATTCCAACGGGCCATTGTCCGGTTGGACATTGTGCCATTAGATGAGGTGCACCTAGTAGGATAATTAATGCAATGGCAAGTCGGTAAAAAATAGTCATAAGCAATTCGGTTCTTAACAAAGATATAGATAATTAAACGATTGTTAACTTAGGGCATCCAAACCTAAACTCTGTGTTATATGCGCCATCAGAGTCATCCCCTCCGACGGAGTCTGATACTCGTTAGAGTCATCAGACCTTTGTCCCCCTTCCACGGGGGAAAGAATACAATATCCCTTTCATCCCCATCTTTTACGTTGAATCTCGCGAACAAAACAAACAATTAAAGGTTTTACTTTATCTTTAGAACATGAGAACACGTATTTTTCGTTTCTGCTTTATGTGCTTAATCTTGCCCTTCGTTGGATTGACCCAAGATGTGCATGAGCTTGCTCGAACTGGAACTGTTGAATCCATGACGGCTCTTCTAGATAAAGATCCATCATCGATTAACCGGCTATCAGAGCGCGGGATCACACCCTTTGTATTGGCTTGCTACCGTGGAAATAATAACGTCGCAAAATTGCTTGCACAGCGTGGTGCAGATATTCGGTATTGTGCCGCTGAAGGCTCGGCGCTCTATGGGATTATTTTTAAAAATAATCTAGAAATGCTTTCATTTATCTTGGATCAAGGGATATCACCCGACGATACCTGTCAGTTTTCACAATTCGGTTCCCCTTTGCACATGGCCATGAGTATGAAGCGCTATGAGATGGTGGACCTCCTGCTCGCTAAAAATCCAAACCTGAAGATGAAAGATCCGAAAGGCCGAAGTATTCAGGAATTATTATTGTTTTATCAAGACGAACGACTTACTGCTATCTTTACATCGCATGAAAAAAATTAGTTTATTTCTTTTATTGATTGTTTCGCTAACGGCGTTTTCACAAACGTATACTACAGGAACAGTGACTTTAACAAGTACGGCTGGATTGGCAATGTCTATCAAATTGGATGTTGGGGCTAATGTTACCATGACCTTAACTGGTCCTTCCGCGCGCTGGTTTGCGGTTGGTTTTGATGCCGGTTCAATGGCGGCAGGCACTGATGTTGTTGCTGTTCATAGTTCAGGTGCACTGACAAGTTTCGATGGAAATTTAACTGGTTATTCAGCGCCAGCTACCGATGTACAGCAGGATTGGTCCATAAGTTCAAACGTAGTCGCCGGAGGCGTTAGGACGGTAATTGCAACACGTGCCTTGAACACAGGGGATGTAAATGATTATATATTTTCCGCTGCTCCAGGATCTATTTCGTTGATATGGGCAAGAGCGAGTTCAAATACGTTTAACTACGCCTATCATGGAAATACAAATCGCGGGATTTCCTCGGCTACATTTACTTTAGTTCCGGTTACTCCACCACCAACAGGTAATTCACCACAAACCTTGTGCACTGGTGCAACACTTAGTCAGATTCAAGTAACGGGCTCAGCGATTCAATGGTACGCCAACGCTTCCGGTGGTAGTCCTTTGTCTAATGCAACAACGCTTGTAAACGGTACAACGTATTATGCATCACAAACTGTAAATGGTCAAGAATCACAATCCCGCTTGGCAGTTTCAGTAAACTTAATTAGCCCGCCATCCAATGCACCTCAAACTGCAAGCTTCCCTCAGAATATTTGCAGCAATCAAAACATAATAACACTCAACTCAAGCAATGTACAAGGTGCTACAAACTACCTTTGGACCATTAATGGTGCGAATTCAACGACGCAGCAACCTATATTAACGATTACTCCTCAAGCTGGTGTATCGCTAATCAACATTCTGCTTGCGGCAACGAATGCCTGCGGTAATGGACCATCATCGTCCGCGCAGATTCAGGTGGTACCAGCATATTCTGTGAGCCAGACCTTGAGTGCGTGTGATTCCTTGAATTGGAATGGCCAAAATTTAACACAATCAGGAAGCTATACATTTCAAGGACAAACCCTTTCAGGATGCGATTCAATAGTGACCTTGCAATTGAGTATTTTATCGAATTCTCAAACGAATTTGGTGTTTTCTCAATGTATTCCCCTAACCTTAAATGGACAAACGTATTACCAAAGTGGCACGTATCAACAGATTTTACCAAGCAATTTGGGCTGTGATTCCATTCTAAATATCCAATTTACCATAACTCAAGGAGATACGGTATTGGTGCCGATAAACAGTTGTGATTCCGTTATTATTGGGGGACAAACCTACAGCAATTCGGGTATTATTTCCCAATTGTTAACGAACGTAAATGGCTGTGATTCGTTGGTTTTATGGGATATAGTTATTAACCAATCGGCGCCTTTAACTGTATTTGATACCACTGTTACGAGTTCATTTACATGGAATGGTCAAGTGTACACAAGTTCCGGTTCATATACACAACAATTGAATACTGTGAACGGGTGCGATAGTTTAGTGACTGTTAATTTGACTGTTTTAACCGGCGGAATTACGGAGGATGAATATAAATCACCATTTCCGACGGTGTTGCATCGGGGAGGGGAACTTTTGTTACCCTTTGGGAATTGGGTCTTGGTAGATATGAATGGTCGCGCATTATGGAAAGGTACCTTTGCCGATAATCGATTGAGAATGGATGTGGTCCCCGGGATTTATTTCATTCGAAATGAACGAAAAGCGGTACAAATCATTGTCATTGACTAACTATGAAACATGTAATATGTAGTGGGATTTTGTTGTTGTTGCTCAAAGGGACTTATGCGCAGCGAACGGTCCAAGCGAAATTTGGGGACACCTTATCCACCAATTGGATAGGAGTTAAAATCACCTTGTCGGACAGCGTATTTGTTCAAATTGACGGTCCTTTAAAAAGTTGGTTTGCCTTGGGTTTAAATACGAAGCGTATGCAAGCAGGGGTAGATGTTATTATGGTTCCAGCGTGGAAGGAGGCTTTTATGATTATCAAACCATACGATGCCGTATTAACTGGGTATGCACCCGCTAAACGCGACAAACTTGAGCATTGGGTAATACAAGCTGAAGAGATGAAAAATGGTCGGCGGAAATTTTCAATGGCTAGGGCACTTGCCACAGGAGATGCTGAGGATTTTGATTTTACGCAACTCGCTACAACGGGTGGGTTGTTAGATGTAATCTGGGCCTTAGGATCAGAGAAAGAGAATAATCCGGAATATCATGAAAACAAACGGGGGAAGAGAATCCTTCAGTTTTAATTTCGAAATGGATGTAATGCTATTGCACTAGGAGTGCTTGATGTTTGAACATTCCACGTTGGAAATCAATGTCGATGCGTCCTAGAAATAGTCCTGCCCAGCCCGTCTGATTAATTAGGACGGGTTTTTTATTGGCATTTTCCATGATTAAGGGTTTTTCCATGAAGGTATGGGTATGTCCTCCAAGTATTAAATGAATATTCGCGGTCTCTGCGGCAAGTACCTTATCTGAAACTTGAGAACTTGAATATTCGAAGCCTAAATGTGACAAACAAACCACTAAATCACAGCCTAAATCACTCAGTAATTGGGCCATATTATTAGCCTGCTCAATTGGATCAATATAATTCATACCAGCATAACACGATGCAGGGGAGAGGCCGTCCAAATTTACTCCAATGCCAAAAAAACCAATCTTAACTCCGCCGCGTCTTAGGATATGATACGGCAAAGTTTGGTTCGCTAAGGTGGTTTTTCTGAAATCATAATTGCTGCAGACAAAGGGGAAATTCGCAAAGCGTTGCGCATTCTTGAATCCTTCCATCCCAATATCAAAATCATGATTCCCCATCGTAGCAACATCGTATTGCATGGCCGACATCAGTTTCATCTCTAATTCACCATGGTATCGATTAAAGTAAGGCGTCCCTTGGAAAATATCGCCGGAATCCACTAAAATCACATGTTCTTCTTCCCTTCGGATCTGTTCGATTAAAGCGGCCCGTTTTGCCACGCCCCCCATTCCCGGATATTTTGCATGGTTCAGTGGGAACGAATCAATGTTCGAATGGGTATCGTTTGTGTGAAGAATCGTAAGCTTTTTACCCTTTCGCTGCGCAGAAGATCGAAGTTCAAAGGAACTTGTAAGTGCACCTAAACTCGTTAATCCAGCTAATCCTACAAAGGCTCTTCGATTCATGGGACAAAGCGTTTTTCGGTATTATTAACTAAGGTGCCCTGTCGTTTAACTTCTTCGATAAACACATCGCGAAGATTTTTTGGATTCAGTTGGTATGCTTCTGGCGCCAAGAAAAATGTCATCTTATCTCCACCTTGGGCCAAATAATCCGAGGTGATTACCCAAAAATGGGTATGCGTTTCATTAAGTCCTTGAATCGTTAGCTTGCCTTTTTCAAACCGAGCGTTCGCAAGCGGAACGCCTTTGGGTTGGTTTTTCATAAACGTTTCAATAGCTTCAATACGCGACACAGGCAAACGAACCCAAGCTACACTATTGTCGAAGGGCATAAGCTTGAATAAATCACCAACTGTAATTGGACCCTTATTTAGGCTGGCACGTAAACCACCGGCATTCAATATACAAATCACAGGTTCAACCAAGCGGACCGTCTTTGTTTCTTGTAGGAGTAAGGCATCTGTGGCCCAATTCATAAGGTTTGAACTTGGGAAAACCACTTCGAAACTGGTGTCAGCCATACCGATTACCTCTCCCATTTGAAGGGCTAATGAATCACGGTAAGGAACAATAAATTGCTCGATGTGGTCGGTTCCTTTTACATTTGAGTCAACTCCAAGATTTTTTGAAGTCGCCGAGACGTGTGCCTTAAAGGAACAACCAAGGGTTCCTGCAGCAAGAAGCGCACAGAGAACCAGCTTACGCATTACTCTTTGATAAAGCTTCCGCGCGTGTTTCCGATTGGCGTGCTCACTTCAATCAGGTATTTACCAGATTTCAAGTCGTTTCCATTAACGATAAGCACATCCTCATTGATTCCGATAGCGGATTTAACAATACGACCACTCAAATCGGTAAGGGTATATCCTGTAATTGTAAGACCATTAACTTGAGCATATACGTTACCATTAGATGGAACAGGGAATACTGATAAATTAGCAGCTAATTGTTCTTCAATTCCAACATTACATGAGGTTTCTAAATACGACATGTTGTCAAAGTTCACATGGCACGCAAAGTTTACCGAATCAATGTATGGATTTCGGTTACCCTGAACACTAAAGATATATTCTTGACGTGCAATTTCATATGAATCCGGTAGGTCAGCAAAATGCCAAGTTTTTAAGGTGGCTTGATCTTGGTTCGCTGCAATTCCCCAATTCAAGTTGTTTTGCATGTTGTAACATGTGGCATGATAAAAAATTGACCGCGCGGCATTTCCTTTTTGTGCATCTCTTGGTTCATAGCACATTTGATTCCCATTATATCCAACGCTTCCTTCCAGGAAGGTATAAAGCACGTTCCCTGTAATTTCCATTAATGGAAGATTACTTCTATAAGAATTTGCATTCGCTAGGTAGTTGGGTAGAGGTTGTGTTGGTCTGTATATTCCGGTTCCTCTGGATTATCGCAAGGGAAGGTAGGCATCCAAGAATGGCAATAGGTATGTTCTCTCGAATAACCGGTTGCCGTCCAATCAAATGGATCGTTAAACACCTTGTTCTCACCCGAATACACACAGGTAACAAACGATTGTCCATTGGTTGTATCACACACCTCAAATTGATTCATTACGGTTTGCTTGTAATTAAAATAGGAAATGAAGGTATGTGGATTAATTAGTGCTGAAAGATCATTTATGAAGGTAGGGGAAGTGGAGTTGATTCCTGAGTAATAATTCCCAATATTCAAACCAGTTGTGGATGATGTTCCGGTAGCTGGCGTTGTTGTTTTGTAATTTTCAAATCCAGCAGGACCATTAAAGGCATATACTGAAAAATAATAGGGTTGATTGGCACGAACACCTCTTGGTACAAACGACGTTGCACTCCCTGTGTAAGCTACTTTGGCATTACCAATTATATCCCCTCGTTGGTAACTGGTACCATCTACAGGAACCCCAGAAACCGGTGCGTTTTTCGACCACAACACAAGGTATTTTTCAGCTCCCGCTCCCGCAGTATATGAACCCGAAAGCGTATATGCTTGAACATTCGAAAACGTTAAATTGCTAGCGTTAGAAGTTGGTTCAGTAGCTAAATTATCCAATCCTACAGCGATTAAGTTAATAACATAGGGATTCTCGTCGTTGTCGTTATTAGCAATGGTTAAGGTTGCCGTACGAGTACCGTTTCCAGTAGGAGCGAAATTAAGCGAGTAATTTTGTGAACCTAATCCAGCGACAGTAGACGCATTTAAACTCGTAGAGAATTCTGCTGCATTGGCACCAGAAAGCGTTGCCCCTGAAATTGTTAGGTTTTGTACACCACTATTTTCTATGGTAATGGTATTGCTTGCCGTATTTCCAATCACATAACTGGTGTTGTTTAATGCAGTCGTACCATTGATCTTAACATTGATCTCTGTAAGCGGAGCAACATATGGGATAATATCCGCGGTACTTCGGGGTACAATTTGGTAATTGGCATTGAATTGGCCTACCAATCCAATGATAGTTACTGGTCCGGCTGGAATGGCACTTCCGTCAATGTTTGTGGTTCCGTTGATTCGAACATCTAAAGTATTGGCACCGTTGGTGATTTGTACAGTGCTGTTACCCGCCGCAAAGTTTCCGCTTTGAACAAAGGTTACATTTTCAATACGAACTAGTTGTGCTTCTAAGGCTTCTCCTGCACTTGTAATCGGAATTACTTGAGGTACATTTGGAGTAACAGGTCCATGGTCAGTAAAGCTGTTCGTTGGCGATAATTCTAACAAGCCACTGAAATCAAATAAAACACCGGTAGCAGTTACAGAATCGCCTGTAGTTAAACTTGAAAGCGTGTTTCCATAAATAGCAATACCAGCTGTTCCATCTTGTAGGTAGCGTATCGATCCAAGTTCTGTTCCGTTTGAAACCACACCCTTTACAGTAACAGTTGCTCCAATAGACATGTTTCGTACTTGCTGAATGGTTTGTGCGCCCAGTGTTAAGGTACTTAATGCCGCAACGAGTGTAAAAATTTTCTTCATAATTAGAATTGATAAGACAAAGATACATTAAATCGCAACCCTTGACCAAACATCACCGCGGATGAGGTTGCATCGAAATTTTGGTTACTTCCGTTCATGTTATTAGAAGCATCTGATATAAAAGCTCTATTAAGCAGGTTAATTACATTACCCGAAAGAATTAGTGCATCTTCTTTGAGTTTAAATCGATACCCGGCATAGAAATTAACCAAGGTGTATGACGGCATCATCCAAGACTCTCTTCCACCATTTGCGCCTTGCAAGGAAAAGGGATTAAAGTCTGAATAATATCGGTCGAAATATTGAATTTGACCTTTGAAATACAAATTTTTAATAGGTTCGTATCGAAGGGTAGCTGATAACGCAGTTTGCGCTGCATCCCCTACATGAACGCCTTTGGCATCAAAGGTATATTCCAATGAATCGTATTGAGGTATGACAATCGTTTTACTGGAATTCCAGAACCAATCCCCCATGGAGAACATTAATTCTGTAGATAGTTTTTTAGAGATTTCCCAAGCCACATCAATTTCCCCACCAACGTGCACAGCATCCATGCCGTTAATGTTCACGTAAATGTTTTCACTTGGATCATTTGGATCTGGCACGGCTACACCGTATGGGAAGGGTTTGTTTTTCCAATTGGTTGCGTATGCGTTTACGTTCACACCAAATGTTTTCGATGCGTAAGAGAATCCTTGCTCTAAAGCAAGAATTTTCTCATTATTTATAACGCCAAAGAATTTATTGTAGTTGTTATCAATTACGTTGGAATACATCGGTGTTCGGTTCAAGTATCCAATGTTCATAAACACACTCGCAAAATCGCTCAACTTGATACTTGCACCCGTTTTAAATGTAAATCCTGGAATGAATTTCCAAGGCGTTTTTACGTAATCTACGCCTTCAGAATAGCTGTGGTATGTTTGACCATTATATGTTAATGTGTCGCCGTATCCAAACTGCAAAATGGTATCCCCAAGATTCAGTTCACGTTTTTGGAAGTAATCGATTCCTCGATACCCATTGCCGATTCCTGTGAGATTCACAAAGGCACTTACGGTTTTGGTCTCGTATGAAACCTGAGAAAAAGCACCTAACCAAGAAACTAATCCGTCGCGGTTTGAATTGAATAAATTCTTGGCAATTTTATCGCCTACGCGCTTCATTGGACTGGCAGCATTCTTATCAGATAAATCAATGTAGTAATCGCCGCCGATTAAATCTTTAACTTCTTGATAATGTGAACCCTGATAATATCGTGCATCTAAACCTCCTGAAATTTCAAATCCTTTCTTGATTTCATAGTTTACCTGTCCTAAATACCCAACCCAAAAGTGATTGTTTACGCTGGATAAAAGGATTTGTGTACTCTTGATTTCTGTAGCAGAGTATTGCATATCAATGTTGGGCGTTCCGAAAAGTGGATTAACTTTATTCGCTTCAACCATCTGATCCCAATCAATGAGCATATTCGAATCACGAATAATTGCTGATGAATTGTACAGCGCTGTACCTCCTCCGCGTCCGATGGATAGGTAAGCGAGATTCGAAATGGATAATTTCTTATTTACTTTCCAAAAATCCTTCAGGGTGATTTGTGGTTTATTATAATAGTTCAAGCGCTCACTCATCACTTCCTTCTGGCCATCTACAGTGCGATATCCCCAATGTTGGTTGTAACGAATTCCAAGGTCTGTCATGAAGGCATTGGTATCAATCGCAGCACCGATTTCTTTGGCTTGATCTTCACTCCAATATTGAATAGGCTGACGAAATGATCGCTGTCCATGCTGTTGTGGAGCAGAAAATCCAGAAAGTGTAAGTAAATGCTTTTCAAATTGTTTTGAAACTTTGAGGTAGCCAAAGAACCCTTGACTCGGCGTCCCGTCTACCCAACCCGTCGCTTGTTTATAACTAGCTGCTGCTGTAAGCCCCCAACCACCTTTTAAAATTCCGGTGTTATACGCAATCGAGGTGCGCATCAAGTTTCCGGTACCGTATTCTTGTTTTAGGCTTCCTCCTTTCTTATTTCCGATACCTTGCGTAATAATGTTAATGGTTCCACCAATCGATGGCATTGCGATTTTGGTAGCTCCTAGTCCGCGTTGGACTTGCATCGTTGCCGTAATGGCATCCAAGCCAAACCAATTGGACCAATAAACCCATCCGTTTTCCATGTCGTTCACGGGAACGCCATCAATCATTACCCCCACGTTCCGTTGATCGAAACCACGCACATTGATTCGAGCATCACCATCTCCACCACCGGATTGCGTAGCATAGACTCCTGCAGTTCCGTTTAGCAACATAGGTAAATCTCTGGAGCCTAATTCCTCTTGTATTTTTTGCGTACTTATCTTGGTTACTGCAATCGGTACTGGTCCATCTTTAACCACATTACCAATCACACGAACTTCGTCAAATTCCAAACTTCCTGACATGCTTAGGTTGACTACATGTTCGGTTTTGAAAATCTTCACCTCTTTCACAATGGTATCAAATGAAATAAGGGTTACCGTAAATCGGTAATTTCCGAAGGGCACATCCTTGATTTCATAGGAACCGTTGGATTCAGATAGAACACGATTAACTACTGTACCGCTGCTCAGAGATTTTAATTCAATTTTTGCTCCACTTACGGTTTGACTTGAAGAACCTTCTGTAATTGTTCCTGTGATGCGGGCTTTACCTGTTTGTCCGTAGGATATTGAACAAAGGGCCCCTATAAATAAGCTAACGAAGAATAAATGTTTCATAGAAAAAAAATCCCGCCGAAGCGGGAATTAACTTATCGAATGATTACTTTTCGAATCTCTGATTTACCGTCTTTGGTGGTAATGTTTACAAAATACACACCCCGAGATGCTTCAATTTGAAAAACTACCAAGTCTTGGTTATTTATTTCTTTAGTTGAAAGCACTTGTCCGAAAGCGTTCATAACTTGAAAACGCTTAATGCTAGCAGCATTCTTAATATACAGTGTGCCTGAAGATGGGTTTGGATAAATGAAATAAGCCAATGCATCCATGTCGTTTGTTGATGCCGGATTACATTGACAATCGTGTGTTCCAAGTGAATTCCAATTACCATCTAAGATAGGGTTTCCGCTTCCACCTAAGACTGGATTACCATTTTGGTCTAATCGAACAATTACTGCAGGAATTGTATCCCACTCTAATAGCGGATCAAAGAATGCAACTTGTGTGGTAACTCCTTTTTGAATGCTTGCTTTACGAATCATAGAATGATCTTTGGATACAATCACCCCTTGTCCGTTGTTGAACGGAAAAGTTGTAGCCCAACCTCCGTCATTTCCTGCAGATGAACCAGTTTCATTTGCGGGGTTTTCTCCAATTTTACCAAAGATATCAACGAGAGCGAATCCAGGAACATTTGCTGGACTGATTACCGTAGCAGCATTCGCTGGTAGGGTTCCTTTCGCTAAAACAACGGCATCATTTCCATTCCAATAAAATGCATTTGAGGTATTGTATACTGGGCAGTAGAACCCATCAGCTCTCACTTGTAGTGAATCCCAGATTGGCGCTTCTTGTCCTGTTCCAGCAGTATCTAATTTCTCTAACACAGCAACATAAACATCATGCGCTTGGACTGTTCCCGTTAATTGAACTGCATTCGCAACCGTTGCAGTGCTCGCTCCATTAGAATAACGAACAACAAAGTACCCATTTAGGTTAATCGCTTGATTCGTCGGGTTGTAAATTTCAAGAGCCTTATTGTTCGACCACCCTTCTACATATTCTGAAATGAATAAATCTGCACAATTCGTCTGACTAAACGATAAGGTTAAGAA
>JBEGMB010000301.1:0-5565 GCA_041183245.1 Bacteroidota bacterium | reverse complement strand
TTTCTAGCCGGTAAACCCATTACTGAACAAGAGATTGGACGACAATTATTAAATGAAATCGTTTCCTATGCGGAAACATCTGTGTGTCGACGTAAGTACATTCTTCACTATTTCGGAGAGTATTTTGACGAAAAGAAATGCAACGAGCAATGCGACAACTGTAAAAACCCAAGGGAACGTGGCGAAGGCAGTGAATCGGTATTGAAGTTATTAAAAGCGGTTCGAGAATTAGAAGAGCAATTCAAGGCTAGACATTACTGCGCCTATCTTTCAGGGATGATTACGTCCGAAATTAAATCGTTCAAACATCAATCGCTTCCTGGATTTGGTTCGGGTAAAGACCGTGACGAACATTTTTGGAATGCAGTGATTCGTCAAGTAGTAATTGGCGGCTTACTGGCTAAAGACGTGGAATCTTTTGGTATCTTGAAGTTGACTGAAGCAGGTAAAGCATTTATTGAAAATCCAACATCGTTCCTATTGCTTAAGGAACATGATTTTTCCAACACCGATGATGTGGAGGGATTTGTGCAGTCGGGTAAAGGCGGTGCGTTTGATGAAGTATTGTATGATCAATTAGTTGATTTAAGAAAATCCGTAGCTAAACAAATGGGCGTGCCACCGTTCGTTGTTTTTCAAGAGCCATCATTGAAAGACATGTGTTTGCAGTATCCCATTACTATCGAAGAACTCACGCATGTGCAAGGGGTTGGCACCGGAAAGGCGCAACGGTTTGGAGAACCATTCGTGGCGTTAATTTCGGCGTACGTAGAGGAGCATGATATAGACCGCCCACAAGACTTCTTTATGAAATCCTTGGTGAATAAGTCGGGATTGAAGGTTCAATTGATCCAAAATATAGACCGAAAATTATCACTTGAAGACATTGCACGTTCGCAAGGAAAAAATTACAACGAAATATTAGAAGAAATCGAGTCCATTGTAGCTTCTGGTACGCGGGTAAATTTGAGCTATTACATTGATAGCAAGATTGACCCAACCGAACAAGAGGAGATTTTTGATTATTTCAATCAAGCGTCATCCGACGATATTATCGAAGCATATCATGAATTTGATGGCTTGTATTCCGAGGAAGAATTACGCTTAGTGAGAATTCGCTACATGAGCGAAGTTGCCAATTAATTCGGGCTTACTTAAATACTTCCGAAATAGAGTTCCTGGAGACGGAATGATATCCTCCTTGTGCTTCCTTGAATACGCTTAGCGCCCATTGTTTATCCGCTGGGTATACTGCCAAAGCGCGATAAAGCGGTAATATGTACTTTCTTCGCCCGGTTTCAATTAGAAAAGTTTTCAATTTTGCGCGAATCGATCGATTTTCCTTTCTAATATTTAAGAGAAACCACTCAAATTTAAGTTCATTATTTGCCTCACTGAACTTGGCATATCGATCCATTTGATCCAGTGTCGCAGTATCAATCGATAGGGATAAACTTCTTAAGTACGTTTGCCATTCCTGTGTAATAAATGCCTTCGTATTCAATTGCTCTGAGTATGTCTCTTTGCGCTTTTTCTTTCTTCCTTTTACTTTAACCCATCGGATCTTTTTTACCGGAGCAAAAATATCTTCTCCACGGTTGGTTCGTTCCGCATAATTTCGCATTAATTCCAGGCGCTTAGATTTAATGGTAATGGAATTCATAGGTAAGCCTTCCAAATAGAACCACTCGTCTGTATTAAATTCAATGTTGTTTGGATAGAGTAAATTCTTATTCAAAAAGGTATGAAATAGCTCTGTTCTAATGGTTTTGAATTTATACTGATCAAAATAGGCCTTAACAAAGGCATCCATTTTTCTTCTGCCAACAGTTGCTTCAAGTGTTTTAAGGAAATAAGCGCCCTTCACATACGCCACACTGGTCATTCCATCGTCAGGATTTCTTCCTTTGAGTGATAAGTATAACCTGGAATCTTCAGGGTGTGATGAGCTGGCAATGGTTTTGAGTTCTTCGATTAATTCGAAGTGTTCAATTTCACAAAGTGTATTAGACAGTTCTTTTCCGTACAATTCTTCCATGATGCGGTGTTCAATATATACGGTAAACCCTTCATTGAGCCAGAAATCATTCCAGGATTCGTTCGTGACTAAATTCCCTGACCATGAATGTGCAAGCTCATGCGCAATGACAGATACCAAACTTCGATCCCCTGCAACAATGGAAGGATTAATAAACGTGAGCATTGGATTTTCCATTCCCCCAAACGGGAACGACTGATGCTGAACGATAACATCGTATTGTCCCCAAGCGTAAGGACCATACAAGGACTCGGCCGCAGTAATCATTTTTGGTAAATCTTGAAATTCTTTTGCTGCACGTTCAAGCATTGGGGCTTCCGCATACACTCCGCAGCGATTGTCCAAGGCTCGGTATCCAATATCTCCAACCGTTAGGGCAATTAGGTAAGAGGGTATGGGCAACTTCATTTCAAAATGATAGGTCCCATCCGTACTTTTTTTCTTTGGATTTTCAGCACTCATTAGAGCCATCATGCCTTTTGGTACATGCAAGGTAGCGTCATAGGTAAAGCGATTCGCAGGAGAGTCTTGAATTGGAATCCAAGTTCGGGTTAAAATGGCTTGACCTTGAGAGTACAAAAAAGGAAACTTACCCGAAGACGTGTGTTCAGCTTCTATCCACTCTAAGGCATCACAGCGTTCAGAAGTTTGATAATAGATGTTGATGTATTCCGTACCGCTGGGAATCGTAACCACTAAGGGCTGTCCAAGAATTGAATCGGCATCGATTTTTCCAATCACAAAATCAGCTTCTCTTTCAGTTCCTTTCTTTCCTAAGGTTACCTTTTGAATGGTTTCACCGTGAATATCGAAAATAGCCGTCTTTGCCTTCGATTCACTCATTCGGTGACGCGCCACACCGTAGAGTGTTTCGTTGTCAAAATTGACTTCCAATTCTAAACTCAAGTGCTTGGTATGGATTTCTCGAATGTTTGAATAGGAATGTGGGTCCTGAGCAGAGACTTTAATTGATTCTGTCAGCGTAGGATTTTTATCGGATTCAGTTTTACAGCTGAAAAGTAATAGTCCCAATAGGAATAGGAAATTACTTAAACGAGAGGATGCCAAATTTTTCACGGTTTCGGTTAATTGCATACATTAAAAGTTCCTTGTTTTTCCAATCAATTTGCATTTGTTTTGGGATAACGATGGCGGAAAGTTCTTTCTTGCTGAAAAACACAGTGCGGTCAATGGCGCCTGTAGCTAGATTTATTTTAGCCAGAGCCACTACATTTTTTCGGTTACTTAAACTCAAGCCATTCAGGGCGTTAGGTGTGCTATCAAAGATTCCGTCCTCGTCATAATTCCGTTTGTTATCGTTAAATATGACATAGGCCTGCTGGTCATTGTTACAAGCAATAAATGAACTAAACGGACCATTGTCGTTCATAGAGATTTGATTTTTCGGAATACGTTTCCCCCACAGGAATGACCCGTTAATATCCAATTTAAAGGCCACTATGTCCATGTAGTAATAGTAATAAACTACGGTGGTAATTCCGGTTCGTGTGTCGTAGTTAGAATATTTTCGTTCGTAGTATTGTTCCATAAATCCAATTTGTGAACCGTCGCTCAAGCTTTGGATTTGTCTTAGTTTATACGAATAGATTTGTGGTGCTTCATCGCGTTGTTCCCACCTGCGTTCCATTCGACTCATTTGTTTTTCTACGAGTGTTTCCTCAAAAATTTCTTGATTGAAGGTGGAATATTTATAGTTGATAATACTATCCGCATTCAAATCCATGGTCATGGTGAACACACCCTCTAATCCGGATCGATTTCCCCGGCCGAAAAGCCCCGTCATTACCACGTGTTGGTTATCATTACTGCTGATGAGAATATCATCAATTCGTTTGTCTTGAAGTGCAACATTAAAAGATGTTAGGCTATCGTTTGCTATACGATACACATGCAGTGCTTTGAAATTCTCAAATTCCCTTCCAAAAAATCGATCGTTTCGGTCTTTATGCTCGGTAATAACCAATAAATATTTCCCTTGATTCGTGAGGTGATGTTCGTTGATGGTTGTCATGTTCCCATCAAATGGTAACATATATTCTCCCGATTGAATTTTTGTAAATGTTGAATCAAAAACTACGTAGCCGTATATGTCTCTATTTTCTTTCCTACCTGGGATATCATAAAATATAGCGAGATATTTTCCATTTTGTGACTGCGCAATTTGAAAATTTGGACGGGCACCTAATCGGGTGTCTTGATAGCTGCAGCGTATGGTTGAAATGCTTGTATTGTCATCCTCGATGGCTTGACTGTATAAAGACATTATGCCATTGGATTTATCGCTTATAAATACCTGTAACTTCCCTGCGAAATATGTTGCGGTCTCCATATTCCCAATGCCGTTTTCCGTGATGGGTTTAATTCGCGTTTGATTCACAAACGCCAATTGATTGTGTAGGGTTGAACGGTAGGAACCGAAAACTCCACCGGTATATCTCAAGGTATAAAAATCGCCGGATTGAATGGGTAAAATATCAAGTAATTGTCCGGGTTGTGATTCTAAGGGACCCCAATTAACTGGAAGAGGCTGCGCATTAGCACGCCCAATAAAAATCAAAAAAAACAGAATTAATCTACCAGCTGAATGCCTAAATAATTCCATGGGCTGATTGCTTTAAGTTCTTCCTTCACTATATCGCTTACGGCTAAGGTATCGATAAAATGATGGATAGTTTCTTTGGTTACTTTGTCGTGGGTTCTCGTGAGTTCCTTTAATGCTTCGTAGGGCTTAGGATAGTTTTCTCGACGAAGTATGGTTTGGATGGCTTCAGCTACGACCATCCAATTATTCTCTAGGTCTTGGTGAATTTTTTCTTCATTTAATACCACTTTGTTTAAGCCTACCATCGTTGCTTTTAATGCAATTACCGTATGCGCTAAGGGTACTCCTATGTTTCTTAATACCGTAGAATCCGTAAGGTCACGTTGTAATCTGGAAATAGGAAGTTTTGCTGCAAAGTGTTCAAACAGCGCATTTGCAATTCCTAAGTTCCCTTCAGAGTTCTCAAAATCAATTGGATTTACTTTGTGCGGCATGGCACTTGAACCAATTTCCCCTTCCTTCAGTTTTTGCTTGAAGTAATCCATGGAAATGTAAGTCCATAGATCGCGATTCAAATCCAATAAAATGGTATTCATTCGCTTGAAGGCATCAAATAAGGCTGCCATGGAATCATAGTGCTCGATTTGCGTCGTTGTTTGACTTCTTGCCAGTCCAAGGGAACCTAAAAAATGATTGGCGAAATCAACCCAGTTGATGGATGGATAGGCTACATGATGGGCATTGAAATTTCCAGTCGCTCCTCCAAATTTAGACGCGTAGGGAATTCGTTTGGCAACATTTAATTGAATTTGTAAACGCTCCGCAAACACTTGGATTTCTTTTCCTAAGCGCGTAGGGGAGGCGGGTTGCCCGTGCGTACGAGCAAGTAAAGGAATGTCTTTCCATGCATTGGCCAAGGATCTTAATTTCGCAAGCACTTCATCATACAATGGAAACACCTCTT
>JBEGMB010000300.1:0-4368 GCA_041183245.1 Bacteroidota bacterium | reverse complement strand
GCTTGCAACAATTTGAGTTGGCTCTACTACCGTAGTTTGGAAGGTTTGAACACAACCATTGGCATCTTGAACACCAACGGTGTAGGTTCCAGCACTTAGGTTATTAAAATTGCTCGTATTACCATAAACACCACCATTCAAATTATACGTATATGCACCTGTACCTCCCGTAGCTGTTGCTATCACACTGCCGTTTGTTTCTCCGAAACAAGTAATAGCGGTAGGAACTGCATTTAACGAAATAGCTGACGGTTCGGTAATGGTGGCAGAAACGCTACCTACACATCCGTTCGCATCTTTTGCATACAAGGTGTAAGTGCCTGCGGATAATCCGGTAAACGCATTTGACGCTTGATACGTAACCCCATTTTGTGAATAGGTATAAGCTGCTTGTCCACCTGACGCACTCATTTGTATGCTTCCGTTGCTTTGCCCGTTACACAGTATTTGTGTTGGGGTAGCGGTTGCCGTAATACTCACCGGTGGATTCAAGGTAAAGGTTCCTTGTCCGGCACACGCATTCGCATCGTTTACCGTGTAATTGATTACACCAGCAGGTAAATTAGAAAACACGCCATTTCCTTGTGAGGCCCCTCCATTGATTGAGTAGGTATATGGTCCAGTGCCTCCGGTAGCTGTAAGTGTAACTTGACCGTTACTTCCTGTACAACTTGGGGCGTTGTTTATTACATACGTTACATTGAGTAGATTCCCTCCAATCGTTAATGTCATGGTAAAGGCATCGTTGCAAGTATTTTCATCTGGTGAAATTCCGTTCACACCTGCAGCAGAAACTACCACGTTATTTGAGCCGGCAACCAGTCCGGTGATGGTCACAAAAATAGTGTCTGTAGAATTCAATAAGCTAAGTTGGTTGGAATTGTAGGTAACAGTTGTTGCCGCTCCATTTCCTATTTGCCACGATAAGCTACCCGTAGTAATTGGTGTGGTTCCAAGGTTTTGTACAATCACGCCCAATTGGGTGGTTGCACCGCACAAGGTTGCCGGATTAACTACATAAGCGTTAATCACGCTGGCATCGTTCGCATCCGGGTTCATTTTTATTGCTGCTACACGTGAACGGGTAGAGTTAGCATCGCGGTAAACCCCCGTATAATAGAAGGTCTCCCCGTCAAAATCATCTATCGCCATGTGGTGATAATCTCCCCAGCGCGTATCGCTAGTTTTTGAAGATGCTCCGGCAATTATCGTAGTTTCTGCCATGGTCATTTGTCCAAGTGGATCACAAGGCTTTCTTCCGGTCATTTTGATGGAAGGAAAGTCACCCGCGGTATTACTTGAAGTAGAATAAGCCATGATAATATTTCCGTGCTTATCGATGTTTATAGCCGGCATAAATCGGTTGGTTGTCCCGGGCGCGTATGTGCCCTCTTGATACAAGGTCCAGTTGGCTGAAATACTTCCACTTGGTCGACGAAGTTCGCACCACCGAACACCCGCTCGGTCACTTCCATTCACATCCGTTGCTAAACATGCGAGGATGGTTTGATGGTCATTAAATACGCGCATTGGCGACTTGAACATAACCGTTTCACGAAGTGGGTCAAGTTTTACGGTAGTTCCAGGTTGTGGTACACAGGTAAAGCTGGTAAGTCCACACAACTTAGAATCGATTTCAGCAATGGAAATGTCTTGAATTTTAGCTACGGTAGCGGTGGTATTGTTCCAATTGATGGTCATTTCCCACAATTCAATCCAATCGTTGGTTGGACTATCCGGAGAACCATTGGAGTGCGATTCATCGTCTCGGTGACGAATAAACAACGGTTTCATTCCGGCAGGTGCCGCGAGGTCGCCCTCAATATCAACTGGCGTGATGGATTGAAAACCAAAGCCATTTAATGAATACCCAATTGGAATCCCGATGAACGGAGAAGCTGCTCCTGTTAACAGGTTACTTAATTTCATTGCATAAATGCGTGGAGGTCCGCCCTCATTGGTAGAAACTAAAAATGCATCTGAGGTAGGACAAAAGCCCCATTTTGGATAGTCAGGAAATGATGGGCAAGTGAATTGGTAGGTATTGTATGCACCTTGTGGATTACTTGTTTGAGAAACGTGCAAAAGTAACTTGTTCCCAGAATTAGAAAACTCCATTAAAAACCAACGACGAGCAGGTTTGTAGTAAAGCACGATAGGGTCTCCCAGCCCGGTTGGACCGCCCAAGGATTGCATGGTTACAGAGCTTGCGATGGTTGCGCCGGTAAGTTTATTAAAAATACGGTAAACCGCCCCGCCCCCGGAGTTGGTTGATGCAATAGCAACTAAACTGTCTGCGTCCACAGTTGGGTCGGGAGGCGACATGTTTTGACCAAGTCCGTTTCCTTGCCATACGATGGTAGCGCTTGCTGTTTTTTCGGTTGATTCATGTTGTTGCCAAACCCAGTCTGGATTGTGCGTTTGTGATTGGTCTACAATGGCTTCTTCACGCCCTTTAAAGTTTGGTTTAACAACCACAGTGTTTGGTTGTGCATCTTTTGGACTAACCGGTACCAAATGGCTTACGGTTGGAGCGAAGTTGCCATAAAATTCAGATTGTTGAGCCATAAGTTGCATTGGAACCAATGGTAGAAGTAGGAGTAAAAGTTTTTTCATATTTTGATTTAGCGGTGGAAAGATAGCGTAAATTTGTTTGAAATTCGCATTCGTTGAAAACTCTAAATGCGTTGTTAATTTCTAAATAATATGCGCTATAAAATTTTAATTTCTCCAGCAAAGAATTTACGAAAACATGTCTTTAATGACCATGATCGACTGAGTGTTCCGCAGTTTTTAGCAGAGGCCAAATTAGTCCATCGTTCCTTGGCGAAATGCACCCATGGAGAACTGGTTGATTTAATGAGTATTTCGGCTAAATTGGCGAGTGAGTCCAAACAAATGATAAAGCTATGGGATCATAATTTCTTATATCGAGCGGTAGAAATGTTTGACGGGGAAGTATACCGCGGTTTAGCCATTGATACCCTTGCAGATGAGTTTAATGACGTACTTTCTGATCGCTTACGCATCCTTTCTGGATTATACGGGATTTTAAATCCGAATGATTTAGTGGCTCCTTATCGTTTGGAAATGAAGACTAAATTACCCGTAAAGAAAGCAGAGAATTTATATCAGTTTTGGGGAGAAAAGATTGCTAAGCATTTAAAAAAGGATACGGATGTTTTAGTGAATTTAGCGTCAGATGAATACAGTAAAGTAGTGCTTCCGTTTTGGGATAAAGACAAGGTGATAACTCCGGTATTTATGGAGGAGAATGAGGGTAAACCTAAGGTGGTAATGATGTATGCCAAGAACGCACGCGGAAAGATGGCTCGATTTATTATTGAACATCGGATTGAGAATCTTTTAGATTTGCAAGGATTTGATTTGGATGGGTACCGTTTTGATAAAGAACGTTCGGTAGAAAATCGCTTGGTTTTTCTCCGCTAAACTATTTCGCCTTTTTTAATAAAAATGTTCACTTCGATTTGTAATTGGATTGTTATGTAATGCGTTTTGCACCGTTCTTAGTGACCTAATTTTAAATAGATATGCGAATGATTTGGATTAATAAAGTTAAAGAGGAGTATGGTTGGATGGGAAATATGGCTCCGTATCCAATCACGTTTGAAGGAAAGATTTGGCGAACAAGTGAGGCCTTGTTTCAGGGAATGCGGTTTGATGATGAGGAAATAAAAGAAATAATAAGGAAAGAAAAGTCACCGATGGGTGCAAAAATGAAGGCAAAAAAATATTCGGATCAAATGGTAGTAGTTCCGATGTCGGAATTAGATGTAGAGCAAATGAAAAAATGTGTTAGGATGAAATTTGATCAACACCCCGCGTTAAAAAAAATGTTGTTGGATACGGTAGGGGCATATATTTATGAGGATATAGGAAATAGAAAGGGAGAAAGACATAAGTTTTGGGGAGTAAAAAAGATAAGTGAGAATGAAGGAGATGGTCAAAATATGATGGGGAAAATTTTAATGGAGTTGAGGGATGAGTATTTGAGGGAGTAATAAGTTGTCTTTTGTTTTTATAAGATGTAGTGGTATATTTAACTTTTAAAATTAAAGTATGATTGTTGTTGTTAGAATCCATGACTGCCTGGCAGTTGGGGGGAGAATCCAGGCCTGTTCCTATCGAGCATGGAAAATGGGTAGATTATTAAATGATACTGCATTTCGAAATCGGATGAGATTTCTGGTAGCAATGAATGGACCTCATGTAGTTGGAGTTTTTTGTATTCGTGCAGTTGCACCCGACGTTTTGCCGAGAAGAGTACAATTCGACATCGATGCGACCGCAGTAAATTGTGCACAACGAATTGAGGATCTTATTCGAAGTTATTCGCAAGCATCTAAC
>JBEGMB010000299.1:0-15797 GCA_041183245.1 Bacteroidota bacterium | reverse complement strand
TACACATATAAAATCACTTTTACGCTCATTGGAGGGTTACAAGAACAATCCATCATGGCAGGACACGTGAATTTATTAAGATAATAAGCAACCCTTTGTTAAGCTTAGCGTTAAATTAACTTAATTTGTAGGCACATAAAAAAGATGAAAAATTTTTATTCGGTAATATTATTTTTGGCATTAGTTTTTGGGATGAATGCCCAAACACAAATTAGCGTTGGTAATCAGGTTAATACCTTTACCTCCATGATTCGTGGATACCACTTCACCGCACCAACGAATTTTACCATCTGCGGTATTGAAGTGCCTACAACAGCATCGAATGGATTGCAGACTGTGCGCGTTGTTCGATTTACTGCGGCTGCTCCGCCGGCATTCCCGGGGACAACCAATGCCTTTACTCAGCTATTTTCAGCGACAAATCAACCGAATGGCATAATCCCTTGTAATATACCTGTTACCGCAGGTCAAATTATTGGAGTCTACGGCGTTCGCGGGGCTTGCGTAAACACTTATGGCCAACCTAACTTCAATACAACGATTAATGGATTTCCAACGGTGTTAAGAAGAAGTGGTATGCAATCTTGTCCAACAGGAGGCCAGCCGATGGCTAACATATGGTCAGAGGTAAATTATAATATTGGTAGAGTTTGGATGTACATTAACTGCTGCGCGGCTCCAACGGCGGTTGCTACAAACAACGGTCCGATTTGCGCGGGTTCGCCATTGAATCTTTCCATTACACCAAGTCCCGCGGTTCCATTAAATGGAAATTACACCTTTGCCTGGACTGGTCCAAATGGCTTTACATCGAATCAACAAAACCCTACGATTGCCAATCCAACGGCGGCATCTGCAGGGACTTACTCTTGTACGATCACATCGAATTGTGGTAATGTTACCGCAACTACACAAGTCGTGGTAAACCCTACACCTGTGGCATCGATCACAAACAATACCGGAACGACGAATATTGATTGTAATGCACCCGTGATCAATGTAACCGCAAATGGCGGAGGCACGTATTCTTGGGACAACGGTTTAGGAACCAATGCATCGGTTGGGATAACCACAGCAGGAACATTTACAGTAACAGTTACAAATGCTCAAGGGTGTACGAATACCGCATCGATTACAACAACGGTCGCGCCAACACCAACTATTTCAATGAACCCTGCCACGATCTGTACAGGACAATCTACAACATTGGTTGCAACAACGTCACCCGCTGGGGGTGTTATTGCTTGGAATACAGGACAAAACACTAATTCCATCACGGTTAACCCAATGCAAACAACAACATACACTGCCATTTACACATGGAACGGTTGTTCAGCAACGGATTCTGCGGTTGTAACGGTGAACCCAACTCCAACTGTTGCTGTAAATAGTGATACAATTTGTAATGGAGACACAACCATGCTTACAGCGACTCCGGATTTACCCGGCGGTACATTTTTATGGTCTAACAATCAAACAACACAATCAATAAACGTTAATCCAGGGTTACCTGGTACCACATACTCTGTTACCTACACCTTAACCGGCTGTAATGCTCAAGCTTCAGGGACTGTCACGGTGAATCCTGTTCCTGTATTGTCTATCGCACCGTTGACTATGTGTTATGGAGAAACAGGGACATTAACCGCCGTGCCAAATTTACCTGGCGGTACATTTTTGTGGACACCTACAAATGAAACCACAAATACCATTACCGTTGCGCCACTTGCATCAACGACATATCAAGCTCAATATGTGCTTAATAATTGTTTAAGTAATTTGGCCAATGGAATAGTTACCATCAAACCTTTACCCCTTATGGATTTCAGTTTAGATACAACTTGGGGCTGTATTCCACTTAATGTGACAATGTCAATCGACTCACCAAATCCTGCAACGACATATCAATGGGCATCAACAAATAATTTTTCAGGTACAGGTCCATCGGTTCAAAATCTATATACAGGGGGTGGATGTTATTCAATTTTTGTGGTGGGAACATTAAATGGTTGTGTAGATAGTTCCTCAATGTTAGGTGCCGTATGTACAGAAGGATTTCCAACCGCTGAATTTTCATCTTCTGTTGCGGTGTTTACGGAATCCTCACAATCCGTTGAATTTACTAATTCTAGTATTGGCGGAATTAATTATGTTTGGAATTTTGGCGATGGTGAATCTTCTACAGAATTCTCTCCATCCCACATGTTTATTGGAACCCAAGCTGGATATACGGTTTCATTAACGGTTTCCACAGCATTTGGCTGTGCAGATAGCACGGAAATTTCTATTGGGGCTCAAGTTGGTGGTTTGTATTATATTCCAAATGCCTTTACGCCAGACGGAGACCCATTTAATCCAACATTTAGACCACTCTTTCCTGTTGGTTTCGACCCGTATAACTATAATATGTTAATTTACAACCGTTGGGGTGAGGTGGTTTTTGAAACAAATAATTTGGAAGTAGGTTGGGATGGTTCTTTTGGAGTAGAAGGGTTAGATGCTCAACCCGGGGTTTACACCTATTTCATCAACATAAAAATGCCAGATGTTGACAAAATGATGCAGTTCACAGGGCACGTTACATTGGTACGATAATCTTAAAAAAAGTTAACAGGCTTCACATTTGTTTTTTTCATGCAGAACTTAGTGCCTTATTGTGATAAATAAAGTACGTATTAAGTTTTTGACTACATCTGCTATTGTATTAGTGGGAGTCCTTGGAATCTATGAAGTATTTCAATTAATTCAACTGTATAGTCAAAAGAAAACCAGCTTCAATAATGAGGCGGTACGTGCGGTTGAGAAGATTGGTTATATCCATGAAAAGCTGGTTGATAATCAACGATATAACGCCATTATTCGTCAGGATTTTAGTGCGCAATACAAAAAAATCATTGAGCGTGAATTCGAAGGGATGTTGGCTTCAAACCAACAAATATCCATTAAAGACACCAGCATCGTCATTAACAATAGAATAGAACCCTACTTAGTTATTAAAGGGTCTACTCGAGATACGCTTTCTGGGGTAAGAACAGAACAAACCACGCTGATTAAGGATGTCCGTCAATTGCAAGATTTCGTGTCATCCTCCAAAAACGGTAGTACTCAAGCATCAGAGAATATTACAATACACCTTAATCAAAAACTTTTGCAACACATATTTAAAAAAGCAAAATTCATGAATGAATTAATGCTACAAGCCTTTAAAGAGAACGTATACAATAAGCCTCAACAGCGAATCAATTTAGCATTACTTGATTCTGTTATATTAACAGAACTTAAACGCCAAGACCTTCCAAAGAAATATCAATTTACAATAACGTTAGAAGAAGGAACTCCCTTAACGTTTAATGACCTAAACGAAGCTTATACCACCAAAAAACAACACGTAAAGGGTTTTTCTACGGTGCTCTTCCCAACAGATAAAATCAATGAAAAGATGTATCTAACTATTTATTTTCCAAAAGAACGATCCTTTTTACTAAAAGGAATGAAGTCGTATTTTATTATTACTGGTCTTTTGGGCTTTTTAATGATTTCTACCCTGTTTTTTTTGATTCGTACGATAAAAGAACAAAAGGAAGTGTCAGAGATCAAATCGAATTTTATTTCCAACATGACTCATGAATTTAAAACGCCGATTTCTACGATTTCATTGGCTTGCCAGGCTTTAAGTGATAAGGATGTAGTTTCGCACCCAACAACCCAGGAAATTTCACCTTATATTAAAATGATAGAGGAAGAGAATAAGCGACTTGGCAATTTAGTAGAGGGTATTCTTCAGAGTGCATTAATCTCAAAAGGTGATTTAGTGCTTAATAAGGAAGCTGTAAATCTCTATGAGATAATTCAAAAACAAGTTGAAATCGCCACCTTTAAAAAAACAAATAGACCTACCATTTTGATCGAACAAAAGGGAGATCCTATTGAATTGATTGCGGATAAATTACACCTCACGAATTTAATTGCCAATTTATTAGATAACGCTTGTAAATATTCTCCACAAAGTCCAATAATTAATATTTTAATTAGTTACCAAAATAATAATATTCACTTGTTCGTTAAAGACCAAGGAATTGGAATATCTAAAGAGTATTTACCTAAGATTTTTGATAATTTATATCGTGTCCCAACCGGGGATATTCATAATGTAAAGGGATTCGGGTTGGGCTTAAGTTATGTTAAAGCAATTTCTGATGCACATGGCTGGAAGATTCATGTAGAAAGTGAAGTAGGAAAAGGAACGGTATTTGAGTTAATATTTAAATAAAAACAATGAAACAACATTTTTTATTAGCGGAGGACGATGAAAACCTAGGGTCTTTGTTATCCACATATCTTAATTCTAAAGGATTCCAAATAAAATGGGTCAAAAATGGAGAAGAAGCAATTTCTTATTATCGCTCATTTAATAATGCTATAGATTTTATCATTTTGGATGTTATGATGCCGGAAAAGGATGGGTTTTCTGTAGCTAAAGAAATTCGACTTACCGATAAAAAAACGCCAATTTTATTCCTAACGGCTAAAAGCATGAAGGATGATAAATTAAAAGGATTTGAGGTGGGGGCGGATGATTATCTTACTAAGCCCTTCGCGATGGAAGAATTGATTGCAAGAATACAAGCAATAATGAGAAGGACGGGAGATAATTCATTGGTTAAAGACGAAAAATTAACTATCGGTTCATTAGATTTCGACCCCAATAAAAGCATACTATATTCAAAAGATGGTGAAAAGAAATTAACGACTAAGGAAAATGCGCTGTTAACACTTTTGGTTCGAAATATCAATGAAGTTCTTGATCGCCAAGCGACCTTGAGAGCTATATGGGGAGATGATAATTACTTTAACGGGAGAAGCATGGATGTATATATCGCTAAACTTAGAAAGCTTCTAAGTGAGGATCCGAATATTGAAATCATGAATATCCATGGCATTGGCTTTAAATTGATTATTAAATAACACCTACCTTTGAGGCATGCAAAAGCGATTCTTTTCGAGTTTAGCACTGTCTCTTTCTTTAAACCTTTTGATAAAACCCATTTCAGTTCTAGTCATTGATGCGGGTGTTCAACGTGTATTAGGAAATGAAGTCTATGGACAATATTTTGTCTTATTAACGCTTACCTTAGTTTTTAATATTTTCCTTGATCTTGGCATTAACAATTTTACTACCCGGTATATTGCTCAAGATGAATCACAATTAAATCAACATGTTAGTCGAGTTTTATATTTAAGACTTATCCTGTTTTTATGTTACGCTATATCGGTTTTTGGCACCGCTAGGCTTATACATATAGCTCCCAGTCAGTATATGTTATTAAGCCTTCTTGTGTTAAATCAATTTTTAATTCAATCCATAGCCTTTATTAGAAGTTTGTTTGCCGGTTTGCATTTATTTAAAACTGATACGTTTATTTCAGTATTGGACAGGGCTTTACTTATCTTGATTATGGGGTCTGGCCTGTTGTTTTCAATACCAAGCATTACCATCAATAATTTTGTGCTTGCACAAACAGCATGTTATTTTGGCACCTTTCTTTTAGCAAGTTGGTTGATTCGAAATCAGATAAAATCCATAATCCCGGTATTTGATGCTGTTTATATAATCGATATTTTGAAGAGAAGTGCTCCATATGCGTTGTTAGTACTCTTAATGCTATTATACAACCGTTTGGATGTAGTACTCTTAAAGCAAATTGCTCAAGACGGCAATTATCAAGCGGGAATTTATGCTCAGGGATATCGCTTGTTAGATGCTTTTTATATGTTAGGGATGATTTTCGCCGGGTTATTGTTTCCAGTATTTAGTAGAATGATTCATCAGCAGAGCCACGAATTAAGTGAATTGGTTCAAGTTTCAGGCAAGCTTTTAATTGGAGGGGCTATTGGGATTATGTTTGTGTCTATGTATAATGGGCCTTTTCTTCTCCAATTTATATACGGAGATAAAGTTGATGGTCAATCAATTACCGTGTTTGTTTATTTAATGATTGCTTTCATGGCTATGAGCTTTAATTTTATTTTTGGGACCTTATTAACGGCAGGTGGGTTTTTGCGGTCCTTAAATCTTTCGGCCTTAATAGGGGTTCTTGTGTCCGTTTGTTTTAATATATTCCTAATTCCTTTATACGGGGCCGTCGGCTGTGCCATTGCTGCATTAATCACGCAAGTGGTTGTATCTTTTATTCTTGTGTTAATATCAGCAAAAAAGTTACGTATTTATTTTAGCGTTAAATCCTTACTGGCTTTTATTGGCTTCACATCTTCTTTGTTTGCCATAAAAATGACACTTAATTTAGGTTCTTCCATTCAAAAATTCTTGATGGATGTTTTAATAGTCGTTGTTTTCGCCTTTTTATTTTCGATTTTCGATCTAAAGTCCCTTCGAAAGATTTGGCAATTAAAATAGGATGCTCAATAATATTGATAAGTTATCGTTTTTACAAGTCTTTGAATAGCTGTATCTTCGCAGCACAATTTTTCATGCATGAATAATCAACAAGAAGGCTTAAAAAACGCAAGTGAGGGATTAATTCAGTTTATTTGGATTAATCGAAAAAAACTTATGTTATTTACGTTCACAGCGGCAGTGATTTCTGGTGTTGTTGCTTTTTTAATGACCCCATTATATTTAAGTACTGCGGTTGTTTTTCCAGCAGCAACAAGTAGCGTGTCTTTCTCTGAACAACGAAATGCCAAAGCAGCAGCCATGGATTTTGGTGAGGAAGAACAAGCAGAACAATTGGTGCAAATTCTTCAAAGCTCTAGGATTCGCGATAAGGTAGTCACCGAATTTGATCTTATGAAACATTACGAAATTAATGAGAATGGCGCGAATAAATATTTCAAATTGAATGAGGCATACAATAATCATATTTCATTTAATCGCACGCGCTTCGGTTCTATTCGAATCGATGTGCTTGATGAAAATCCGGCTTTAGCTGCTAAAATTGCAAATAAAATTGTCGATTTAATTGATACGGTAAAGAATGAGATGATTGCTGAGCGTACCGTTCCAGCCTTTAAGGTAAATGAGCGTAAATTGGCTCAAATGAAACGGGATAGAGATGCGATTTTAAGAAAGTTAGATAGCTTGGCTGATTTAGGCGTCATAGCCTTAGATGTTCGTTCAAATTTATTCCAAGCATACGTTGATTCTAAAAATCCGGAAGACAGAGCTGAATTAAAAAAGAAGATTGACGTCAACATGAAATATGGGGCAATGTATGACGGACTAGAATATATGCGTAATGAAAAAATTGTGAAAATTGAAGATTTTAATATCTCGTATGAGCAAGCGGAGTCTGATGCAAATACAAAGTTCAATCATAAGTTTATTGTAGAACGTGCGGTTAAAGCGGATAAAAAAGAGAAACCCAAAAGATCGGTTATTATTTTAGTCTCTACTGTAGCTGCATTTTTCATAGGTCTATTTTCTTTGTTGTTGTGGGAGAAATACAAGGAACTTCGGGCCTCTTAAGGCTAAATACGCCGTTATTAACGATTGCTGGATCAGCTATTGGATTGCTCATGGGGTTGGCCTTCTATTTTGATTGGCTTTATCTTCTTTCCATTCCCATAATTCTAGCAGTTTGTTACACAGCAATTTACCACATTGAATTGCTTTTTCAATCGATTGTTTTTTTTGCCCCACTTTCAATTAATATTGAAGAATACACGGATCAATTTGGACTTTTTGTTCCAACTGAACCCTTGTTATTCGGATTGATGCTTCTATTTGCATTTTATCAGCTGAAATCAAAATTAATAGACCCTCAGTTTTTTAGGCACCCGCTTGTTTTGTTATTAGTAGCTTATTTGTCGTGGTTAATTATTTGCAGTATTACCAGTACACATCCCGTCGTTTCCTTTAAATCAGTATTATCTCGGTTATGGTTCATCGTTCCAGTATTGTTTTTTGGTACGGTCTTGTTATACAAGGAAAAATCAATTTCTCGGTTTTTTTGGTTGTTAACGATTGGTACCGTTCTGGTTATACTATTTACCTTGTTAAATCATGCGAGTTATGGCTTTGGTGAAAAAGAAAGTCATTGGGTGATGTCCCCGTTTTACAAGGACCATACGATTTATGGTGCGGCGGTGGCCTTGGTTGTTCCCTTTCCTGTCATGCTATTTCTAATGAAAAAACAATCCCCATTGCGCTCATTTATTTTAGGACTTTTGTTTTTGATTATTGTGTTAGGTTTGTATTTTTCATATACACGTGCGGCATGGTTAAGTGTTTTTGGTGCAATCATTGTGCTTGCGCTGGTGATTTTCAAGGTCCGGTTCAAAGTCGTATTTGCAATGGGTATTATTGCGTTATTAACCTTAGTTTGGAAGCGAGATGAGATACAAATGGAGTTGGCAAGAAACAAAACTGAACATACAACAGAAGCATTCGATGAACGCCTACAAAGTGCAGCAAATGTCACCACGGATGCCTCTAATTTGGAGCGTATAAACAGGTGGTCCTGTGCCTTGGAAATGTTTAAAGAACGACCGGTTTTTGGTTTTGGCCCAGGGACTTATTCTTTTGAGTATGCGCGTTTTCAAGAACCTGAGAACCTGACGATTATTTCAACCAATTTTGGAGATATGGGCAATGCGCATAGCGAGTATTTAAGCGCACTATCTGAAACAGGTCTGTTAGGCTTTATACTCTTTATTGCGTTTGTGGTGAGTATATTTTATTATTTGATTGTTTTTATTCAACGTGTAAGAACCATAAATAGATCATATTTTATTTTGGGATGCGGCATGTTGTTTTCTATATCTACGTATTTTATTCACGCGTTTTTGAATAACTTTTTAGACACCGATAAAGCTGCTGTTCCAATTTATGGAATGATCGCTGTTTTATTTGTTTTAGATAAACGCTTATCTGCTCAGCCAAACGGAAGGGTTTAGCGGAGTTGTATTGATTCCACTTACACTATGGATTTCAAAGTGTAACGTTGAAATGTTCCCCTCCGAAATTAAGGAACCAAGGTTTTGTTTAGCACTAACCTTTTGCCCTACACTTACAGATACCGAGGATAAGTTGCTATATACAGAGCGATAATTCCCGTGTTTAATAATTACAACCTTTCCTGCTCCAGCAATACTAAACACAGAACTAACTTCTCCCTCAAATACTGCGCGAACTCCAGCTCCAGCGCTGCAAGATATATCTATTCCATTGTTGTTTTCGTATACGTCTTTCAGTGTTGGGTGTGCGTTTTTACCAAAGCGACTAGTAATGGTTCCGTTAGAAACAGGAGATGGTAAGGTTCCTTTGTTTGTTTCGAAATTTTTACCAGCTACGGAACCTTCTGAAGACAATGTTTCCGGCTTGTATGTAGGCGCTGGAGTTGATGTTGTTGTTTTCGTTTTATTTCCTTCGGACCCGCTGGTATTCGCGGCCGTTTTAGGTTTTTCTTTTTCCTTTTCTTTACGTCGCTGTTCCTCTTTTCGCGCTTCAGCCAATATTGCTGATTGAATTTGTGTTTCGATTTTTTTTCTCTTTTTTTCTTCTTCTTTTAATTGAGATAACAGCTTCTCTTCCTCTTTTTTGAGTTTTGAATAAGATTTTTCTTTTTGTTGTTTATCTGCTTCTATTTTCGATTTTTCAGCTTTTTTCTCACTTAAGGTAAGTTCCTTTTCTGTTTTCTCAGAATTGATTTCTCCAATTTCACGTTCGATCAATGCGCGATGTTGTTTTATCAAGTCTACTTGCCGACGTTGAAGATGCGCTACCTTTTTCAAATAACTGTTTCTTCGGATAGCTTCTTGATACGTTCTTGCTGATAATAGAAACATCAAACGGCCCGTATTATTCCTTTTTTTATATGCAAATCGCAACATTTTACGATATTGGTTTTTTAATTTAATCAAGCGCTTCTTTAGGCGGCTAACATCGTTTTTTTTCTGAAGTATTTTAATTTCAGCCATTCGTACTTGACTATCGAATACACGAACCAAGGCCTCTCTGCTCTTGATCTGATTGTCGAGCAAACGCACTTCCTTCAATGACGTGTTTGAATTTGCTTGAACCTTTTTTAAGAGTGATTTAGTTTGAGCGATCTTCTTCTCAAGTTTACGTTGTTCTTTTTTTAGATTATCGGGGTTTTGTTGACAGATTCCTTGAAACGACAGGAATAACAAAACGAGCATTAACTTACTTACAAGGCGCATAATCATCTGGTATTTGAAGATAGATTTCTTGAGGAATATCCAATTCGAATTTATCATACGTGAACAGCACATTTATGTTCCGGTCATTGGATTTAATGGCAATCATAAAGCTAGCAGGAATGAACATGTTTTTATGTCTTTGCCATGAAAGATATTGTACGCGCGCTGTCGTTGTATCTTCTTTACTTGTGATTTCTTGCCAATCCAGGCGAGGAGAATTAACAGATGAAGCATAGCGATATGCTATTGTTTTGTCACCCACCACCAAACCATTTACATAGCAGGAGTCACCGCGTGAGCTTAAACTGTCGTTGTAATTTAATGAAACATTATATCCCAAGGGCAGTCCAAGAAACAGCTCTTGTATATTTTTTAGCGACAATTCAACGCCAAGGAGTTCTTTAAACGAAGCGATGCTCTTTTTTCCATAACAACGGTCTTTTTTGTTTACATAAATTAGGCTATCTGTAGTAGCCAGCGCGTTAAATACGGGTATAGAAGCAAAGGAAATGAGTGCGTTTAAGGCACTATCCTTAGTGCATTTTATGCTTGTTTTGAAGGCAAAATTTTTATTTCCATCAGAATAGTTCGTGGTATATTTACCATACATCCACTGCCATGGTTGATTATGAACACTATCTAACCATTTATTTTTTTTAGGTAACAATACCGTGGTGTCTTTGGACTCGATTTTCGGATCGCTTATATCTACTGTATGAAGTTTACGAGCACAAGAACTAAAGAACATGGTTATTATAACACTGAATGAAATAACAAGTGGTTTCATAGCTTTTTGAGTTTTTGCTTTAGCCGTTCGGTTTGGTTGCCCAAACTCACGGCATTTAACCAATAATATTTTGCCTTTTGTAGGTCGCCTGAGCGAAATGCACAATCTCCGAGCCATTCTTCACCTAATTTTTGTGGATATCCATGAATAATGGCTTTTTCTATCCATGAATTTGCTAAAAGCAAATCGTTTTTTATATAGTATAGGCGGCCCTTGATGGCCATGTATTTTGCATTGCTTGGATCTATACTTATGCATTGATTTAGCAGTGAATCTGCATAGGGTAAAAGTTCAGATACCTCCATGCTTTCATTCGCTATATCCGCCTTTAATTCATGATTTTCTGGCTGTAATTGCATGGAATGGTTAAACCAAGTTTTTGCAGAAGTTTGTTGTTTTCTGTTTATGGCTAAGATCCCTCGTTGAAAATCAAATTCAGCCTCTGTGGCTGGATCCGAATCTATCAAAAGCCCACTTCCTATTTCAATTGCCTTTTCGGCTTCATGCAGTTCTCCTTTTTTATTTCGTGCTATAGCCATCGTTAAAAAAGGCATCGGCTGAACAGGAAACAGTGCTTGACAAGATTCACTTATATTAATTAGCGTATCCCACAGCTCTTCTTTATATGTTATTAATAACAACTGTTTCCAAATCGGATAGGCATCGGGTTTTATTCCAACGGCTATTCGATATTCCGTTAATGCAAGGTCGGGGCGGTTACATTTAACATATAAATCGCCCAGTAAGGTTCTCCCGATGATTGCATTGGGATTGTCTGCTGCGAATGTTTTAAATAATTTCGTATTTTCTTCGCTGCACCCTGAGTTTTTATGCTTGGCAAGTAAGATTTGTGCTTTTTGTTCTATGCTTGGACCTTCAAGTAGAACCGCTTCAGCGAGCAATTTTTCCCCGCGTTCTTGTTGACCCGTATTCATTAAATAATCTCCAAACACCATTTTTGCCATCCCATTTTCGGGATCGGTTTCACATAGTTTTTCTAACAATGGGATTGCTTTGTTGTGTAGATTCTGCTGAAAATATAAATCAATTAAATTAGCTAAAAACAAGGGTTCATTGGGGAATTCGACAATAGCCGCTTCGAGTTGTTCTATGGCTTTTTTAGCTTCGTTCTGTGCCATGTAAATTTTATAACGATTGAGATGAGTTTCAATAGAAGACCCAAAAGTCGATTCTTGCATGGCATTAACTCGCGTGGCTGACTTAAAGTTCTTGGCTTGTAAATAGTTTTCGAACCCTCCAAAGTAGTATGACTTTTCTTGTGGATTTGATTTTATTAGTTTTTCAAAGATTATCCCCGCCTCATTATATTTATCTAAACTGCTATACATAAAAGCGATTTCAGACATCAAATAGGTGTTTTTAGGGTCTGCTTCCCCCGCCTTTAATAAGAATTTAGCCGATTCATCCAAGCGTCCTTGGTCATAGTAAACTTTAGAAAGCAAATACAGCGCGCCGTCATGTTTCGGATTTAATGTAATCACGCTGTTCGCCATGTTTTCTGCCACGACATAATCTCCTTTTAAATAAGCCCTAAGTCCTTCGTGATATTGCTGTATTATTTGATTTGAGCTGTCTAAACTCGTTGTCTCTACTGTTTTGCAGCCAATTAAAGAACAGAGAATTATAAAATAAAGCGCTAGTTTATTCATGCCATTCCGTATAATCGCCAAGGCTCACATTGTTCGACCTCCCATGTGTCGTCACATGGTTTCCAATCATGGAATCCGCTATATTCATCTGTGAGATTTTTGCATGCTGTTGAATAATACTGTTTCTAATGTTTGAATTTTTAACAACACTTCCGGCGCCCAAACTCACATGAGGCCCAACTACGGAATTTGAGATGACCACTCCGTCACCAATAAAACAAGGAGGAATAACCACGCTATGTTCGATCAACGCCGAATCTGAAGTGTTTAATTTTCCATCCAACTGGTCATATTCTAATACCCGTGCATTTGTCTCAACGGTAACGTGTTTGTTCCCGCAATCTAACCACTCTTGAACTTCTCCGGGTTTAAATACGGTCCCTTTTTCCGTGAGTCGCCGAAGCGCATCAGGCAGTTGGTATTCTCCACTTTTTATAACGGCGTGGTCAACTAAATAATTAAGTTCTTTGTTCAATGCCTCTCCGTCTTTAAAATAATAAATACCAATCATGGCTAAGTCAGAAACAAATTCTGATGGTTTTTCAACAAAATCTATAATTTCTGAGCGCTCATTTATTTTTATTACCCCAAATTGCTCTGGATTAGGTATACGTTTTACCCATAATATCCCCTCATCTGTTGGGCTAATGGTAAAATCAGCTCTAAATAAAGTGTCTGCGAAAGCAACTACTGTGGGGCCCGATAATAAAGGCGCAGCGCACAATACAGCGTGACCCGTGCCCAGAGGCGTTAACTGATGGAAGATGTGTCCTTTGGCCCCGAAAGATTCGGCAATTTCACATAATTCTCGCTCAGTCTCCTCACCAAAGTCTCCAGTAACAAATCCAATATGTTCGATGGATGAACCACATACTGCAGCAATATCTGCTACCAAGCGATGAACAATGGGGATGCCTCCAACGGGTATCAGGGGTTTCGGAACTGTTAAGGTGTGAGGCCTTAGTCGGCTGCCTCTTCCGGCCATTGGGATAATAATATTCATATACCTTATTTTTTTCCTGTGCTTCCAAATCCACCGGTTCCTCGATCCGATAATTCAAGAGCGTCTGTTTCTATTAATGTTACTTGGATAACCGGGCAAAATACCAGTTGGGCTATTCGATCATTCGGCTCTATGGTAAAATTTTCGTTTGAAAGGTTTATTAGAATCACTCCTATCTCCCCTCTATAATCAGAGTCTATAGTTCCGGGTGTATTTAATACCGTAATTCCCTTCTTTAATGCAAGACCACTTCGCGGTCGAACCTGACATTCAAGCCCTGCAGGGACTTCCAAATACAGCCCTGTCGGCACAAGCATTCGTTCTCCTGGAGCAACACAAATGGGGTCTATTATGTTCGCCCTAACGTCCATTCCAGCCGCGCCTATGGTTTCATAGCTCGGTAAAGGACAGACTCCTTTGTTAATTATTTTTACGTTCATACGGTTATTATAAGTCAAAATTAGACAATGCGACTATATGAAATAACTTGGTTATAAGTAATAATCAACAATCGAGCGTTTATCAACGGCTGAAAGAAGTAAATTTGTATTATGAGAATAGGGTTAATTAGTATGGGATTGTTCCTCGCGCTCTTAATGGGATGCGGTTCCGCTGAAAATGCAGTTAATTTATTTACCTTACAAGATGATATTGCATTGGGCGAACAAGTTCGAGCGGAAATCGAAAGTGATAGTAGTGGTATGGAGTTACTTGATTCTAGCGCATATTCAAAAATATATGGGTATTTGTATAGCATTAGGGACTCCATATTAAACAGTGGTGAAGTACATTACAAAACAGAATTTCCATGGAGAATTCGAATTATTAAGGACGACTCCACGTTAAATGCATTTTGTGCGCCTGGAGGCTATATCTATATTTATACAGGAATTCTAAAGTACTTAGAAGCAGAAGATCAGTTAGCTGGGGTACTTGGGCACGAGATGGGGCATGCAGACCTTCGGCACAGTACCCGCCAACTCACAAAAATGTATGGCGTTCAAACGTTGATTGGTCTAATTGCAGGAGACAGGGAATTGGTTCGCCAAGTCACGAGTTCTTTAATAGGCCTTTCCTTTTCAAGAACGCATGAAAAGGAAGCAGATGAATGTTCTGTGAGATACTTGTGTCCAACACATTATAATTCAGATGCAGGCGCCTTGTTCTTTGAGAAAATATCAAAAGAGGGTGGAGCAAGTCCGCCACAAATTTTAAGCACACATCCCGATCCAGGAAATCGGGTTGAAGCGTACAGGGCACATAAACAGACATACGGATGTGTTGGAGAACTTAATCACGCGGAGCGGTATCAAAAAATGATTCAAACCCTTCCGTAAACCAATGTTCCATGTTATTTTTGTAATTCAAATCCTTTAAACGCGTATGCTCGAATTATCCCGAATTCGTACCGATAAAGAGCAAGTGATTGCTGCCTTATCCAAACGAAACATTAATGCTGAATCAACGATTAATGAATTACTTTCTTTAGATACCCAATGGCGCGGTATTAAACAAGAGTTAGACCGAACACTTGAAGAAGCAAATCGGATCGCCAAAGAAATTGGCCAATGTTACAAAGAAGGAAGAGTTGAGGCAGGAAATGAATTAAAGCAACAAACCACCTTACTCAAACAACAAGAGTCTGCGCTTAAAGTGGAGTCTGACGCCTTGGAAACGGCAATTCAGCAATTACTATATCAAATCCCAAACACCCCCTTTCAAGATGTAGTAAAAGGAAAAGATTTGAATGATAATCAAGTTGTTTTCGAGTCTGGAACAGTACCATCTTTTAATTTCCAAGCAAAACCTCATTGGGATCTCTGCAAAGAAAAACAAATCATAGATTTTGAGTTGGGAGTAAAAGTTACCGGTGCTGGGTTCCCGTTTTATCGCGGAAAAGGCTCAAAATTACAACGAGCTTTGATTTCTTTCTTTTTAGATCAAGCCGCTGCTGCTGGATATGAGGAGTATCAAGCCCCATTAATGGTTAATGAAGCGAGTGGAATTGGTACCGGACAATTGCCAGATAAAGAAGGGCAAATGTATCATGATGCAACAGATAATTTGTACTTAATTCCGACAGCGGAAGTTCCATTGACTAATATTTTTCGGGACGAATTAATTCAACACCCCGATTTTTCATTTAAGTTATGTG
>JBEGMB010000298.1:0-4669 GCA_041183245.1 Bacteroidota bacterium | reverse complement strand
GTTATAAGCATCATTTTTTTTATACACCCCTCTCTCCTTACCCTAAAGCCACTATTGATAGCTTTTCTACTTTTTTTAGAGAAAGTCTTATTGTAAATCCTTCAAACTTTGATTCAGTCCGTAATGAATTGAAGTTAATTGTTTTTGGCAATTCGCTTTTACCTAGTAGGCTACCTGACTCCGTTGGTATCGTAACTGATGAAAGATATGGTAATCTTTTGAGTTTACAGAAAATAGAAAAGTTCAAAATCAAATTAGAACATGGATTTATCTCTATTGGGTATATCTTTCACCCAAAGAAGTCTAATAACCGATTAATTATTTATCATAGGGGGCATGGTGGAGATTTCATCTTGGGAAAAAAAGAGATTGATGTTTTTCTTGATAGGGGTTATACTGTTTATGCGTTTTCAATGCCTTTACTTGGGTTTAATAATCAGCCTAAAATTCATATTCCTAAATTAGGAACAATCAATTTCAGTTCAAATCATGACTTTTTTAGGTTTCTACCAAATCCATTGAGCTATTATTTAACCCCAGTGATCTCTATGATTAATTACGCGAGCACAAAAAGCTTTAAAAGTGTGTCTGCTGTTGGTTTTAGCGGGGGTGGGTGGGTTGTCACAATTGCCGCTGCAATGGATGAAAGAATTAATTATTCTTTCCCTATTGCTGCCACTTATCCTATGGCTATAAGATTTTTACGCCCAGAAAAGAACTATGGGGATTTTGAACAGGTATATCAACCTCTGTTCTCGAAACTAGATTATACAGATCTATATGTTCTAGGAGCTGTAGGAAAAGATAGATGTCAAATTCAAATTTTTAATCTTAATGACCCTTGCTGTTTTGATGGGTATGAGTATCAATTTTACGATGAGGTACTAAAGTCCGAAGTAAAAAAATATATGTTTGGCGACTTTCGTATTTTCTCAGATTCTACAAACTATGATCATAGTATATCTAGTTTCTCTTTGAATTTGATTTTAAACACGATAGGTTCTAAATCAAAATAATTTATGTCTAATTTATTTCCTTCATTTCCTTCCATTTGGTAGTATAACGCGGCGAGCGAAATTCCTGTTTCATTTTCCAACCTCGATTAGTCCCGGAGGCGGCAAAACGAAGGATACTATCGTGTTGGGGTTGATGTGCCGGTGGGCAACTGAAATTAATATTATCAATGGCCAGCATTAAGGGTAAGTTATCATTACTACTGTTTGAATCAAAAAGTGAGCCTTGTCGGGCGGATTCAGGAACAATATCACCGAGCACTACACCTGCTTTTTTATAGACTAGTCCTGGTTTGAAAATAGCACTCACTAATTCTAGTGCTTTATGAATTAACACACTCGAATCAGCACTGGGTTTATCGAGTGTGCAGTGATTGTCATAAGCCATGCCGTGCCTTTCTCCAGGTGCGTGACTGATAATAAATACAGAGAGATAGCCTGCTGCGCTAAACTGTCTGCGGAGTTTTTCTGCCGCGCGTGCAGTATAAGTAGCAATGGCTTCTCGGATTTCTTGTAGGTCGTATACTTTACGGCCGAACATACGCGTGGTAGCGATCATTTTTTTTTGGGTGCGTTCCTCCTCCATTTCCCGAGAGGGAATTCCTTTTAGCTCGCGTACGAGTCTTGTGCCTACTACGCCGCCTAAATATTTAGTGGCGAAGGTTTCACTCACTTGTGACAATTGCCAACCATCATAAATGCCCCAGCGTTCACGGAGTTGTTTGCCATAGCGTCTGCCAATGCCCCACAAATCAGCTACGGCAGTCCGGCGTAGCGCTTCTTCAATTTCTGACTCGGTGGATAGCACCATCACGCAGTTGGTTGCTACTTTATTTTTTTTGGCAAGCCGATTAGCTAGTTTAGCCAGTGTTTTAGTAGGGCCCACGCCAATGGATACGCGAATGCCCGTCCATTGTTCTACTTGGTTCCGAATAGTGAGTGCCAGTTTTTCTAGCTCTTCCGTACCCAACTCATCAAGCTCTAAAAAAGCTTCGTCTACCGAGTATACTTCTACTCGTTCTTTACCGAGTATTTCTCGTAATACTTCCATCACACGCCAACTGCAATCGCCATACAAGGCATAGTTGGAAGAAAAGACGGCTACTTGTTGTGCGCGCAATAATGAACGTACTTCAAATAACGGCACCCCCATATCAATACCGAGTTTTTTAGCTTCATCGCTACGTGAGATTACACAGCCATCATTATTGCTGAGTACTACCACGGGTTTCCCTTCCAACTTTGGTTGGAAGAGCCGCTCACAGGAGCAATAAAAATTATTACAATCCACAATTGCTTTCATAGTCACTACTCAATAACCACATGCGCGCAATAATTGTTAGTTCTGCTGGTGTATCGTGTACGTAACCACTCCCCACACCGTAAAGTCACTGAACTCTGCCAGATTAATGGCTTTATATCGGCTGTTCTCCGGAATTAAAAATGCGGATGAAAAGTTTTTGTGAAAACGCCTCACAAGTAATTCTCCATTGAGTACCGCTACAATTACTTTGCCGTTAGCTAATGGAACGGAGCGATCTACTACTAATACATCTCCATCAAAAATGCCAGCTTCTTTCATGGCATCACCTTTCATCCGAAAAAAATACGTAGCGGGTTTATTGCGAATCAACTCTTCATTGAGATCAATACCGCGCTCCATGTAATCGTCTGCTGCTGCTCCAAAGCCCGTGGCATTGGCATTGCGTACTTGTTGCTGGGAGAACCCCTTACTCCCTTGATAGGCCACCGGGCCTGAGAATGACTTACTATCCATCTTGTGTTAATTTGAACCATAAAGCTAAAATATTTAGTTATTAAATACTAAAATAATTAGCTAATAAATGTTTAGCAACCCCAAATTCAAAGTTTTATTACCTTACTTAAAATTGCTACCCTTGAACCAGCGCTTCTATTCCCTCGACGTGTTCCGAGGGGCTACCGTCTGTTTAATGATATTGGTAAATAACCCCGGATCCTGGGCTTATATTTATGCTCCCCTGGAACATGCCCCCTGGCATGGACTAACCCCCACTGATCTGGTATTTCCCTTTTTCCTTTTTGCCGTGGGGAATGCCATGGCTTTTGTTATGCCCAAGTTAGAACTGGCCGGTCCAGCTATTTTTTGGAGAAAGGTGCTGAAACGTTCTGCGCTAATCTTTTTGATAGGACTGTTTCTCAACTGGTGGCCCTTTGTCAAAGCCACGGACTATTCTATTAAGGCGTTTGAAAATGTCCGAATCCTTGGCGTGTTGCAACGCATCGCCTTGGCTTACTTTTTTGCCGCCATCACGATCTACTATCTAAAAAGCACAAAAGCCTTTTACGCGACTATGCTTTTATTGCTCGGTTACTGGGCGCTTTGCCTATTAAGTAATCCTGCCGACCCCTACAGCTTAGAAGGATGGTTTGGGACCAATATTGACAAGGCCATACTTGGCGTTACGCATATGTACAAAGGCGAGGGTATACCATTTGATCCTGAGGGGATTATGAGTACAATACCAGCCATTGCACAGGTAATTCTGGGTTTTTTAGTGGGTAATTATATTAAAGAAAAAGGCGCAACTAAGGATAGTCTAACTACTATGCTAAACGGCCTTTTTGTAGCCGCCATCGCAATGCTCATAACTGGATTTTGCTGGGACATGGTCATGCCCATCAACAAAAAAATATGGACCAGTTCTTATGTGGTCTATACGACAGGGCTGGCCATTCTGACCATTGCCACTATGATCTATTTTATCGAGATCAAGGGAGTAAAAATCGGACTCAGCCGCTTCTTTGACGTATTTGGCAAGAATGCCCTCTTTGTTTTTGCACTCAGCGCCTTTTTACCCAAGGGGTTGGCTCTAATTAAATTGGGAGATGGTATTACCCCTTGGAACTGGCTCTACAAAAAGGTCTACATTCATATCCCCGGAGCCCCGGAAAACGGCTCTTTGGCTTACGCATTAACCGTAATCAGCTTTATGTGGTTAATTTGCTGGTGGTTAGATAAAAAGAGAATTTACATCAAGGTTTAGGAGTAAAGGGGGATATTTATACGTAAGTATTTATTGCTACTAAAAATAAAATTTATTTTTTTAGTAAGTCATTCATTTTCATACAAATTTTATTTTCCATTCAGTCACATCAAACAGGTAATTACCTATTTTTGAACTGCCCTATTAAGTAGCTAAGAAAGCTGCCCACCAGCGCATGTTAAAATTTTAACAATGTGACTGAGATGGCGAAGCTTTAAAATATCCGCAAGCAATTATTGATGAACCGCAATTGGTTTGCACTATACACTAAGCCTCGCTGGGAGAAAAAAGTAAATCAACTTTTAACAGAAAAAGGTGTGGAGTGTTATTGCCCACTGAACAAAGTAAAGCGGCAGTGGAGCGATCGAGTAAAAACTATTGATGAGCCACTCTTTAAATCTTATGTGTTTGTTAAAGTGGAAGATAGCGACCGAAGTTTAGTTCGTTTAACAAATGGAGTGATCAACTTTGTATATTGGAATGGTAAACCAGCAATAGTAAAAGAGAAGGAAATTCAAACTATTAAACGATTTTTGGACGAACATGAAAACGTGCAACTAAGACTCATGGAACTTGCTCCGCAACAACGCGTGTTAATTACCAGTGGAACTTTTATGGATCAAACAGCCA
>JBEGMB010000297.1:0-3943 GCA_041183245.1 Bacteroidota bacterium | reverse complement strand
GATTCTTTCTTCGATGGTCCCAGATCAACATTCCACGCTTTTCCTTGTATTCATTGATTTTAGTTGCACATAACTCAATGAGTTTTTGGCGTTCATCATCGGAGAGTTCTTCAAATCCGATTAGCTGGTATTCACCTCCCTCTTTCACAACGATTTGGTTGTTTCGCAGCACCTTTCCAACCATTTGGTTTACACGTTCTGTGTAGTATTCCACTTGGCTCAAGTCATTTTGCACCAAATCCAATGCAATTTCATCTGCTTTAGCTTTTCCATCATTAGAAAGCAGTTTCATTATCATGACCGGCTGATACACATGACTCATCCGCATGCGCTTGCTCAAATACTCCGCTAAGATGTGAAATTTACCCATTTGTTTAGGATTTTATCACCCCCCTCACATATTCCCTCAGCGTTGCATCGCAGACATACACGTACGTACCTTTTATGCCCCGGAGCATCATGGTGTGGTATATGTTTAGGATATAGGACCGAAGTTGTTCGGGGTCGCTGATGCCTTGTTTCCCTTTTTTGTCCTTGTAATTGCCTGGGATGATTTCTATGCGTTGCGCCTTAGCATCATAGGTTATTTCGGTTCCAAAAATGATCCCAGTGTAGTTCAGGTCATAGCCCTGTGTAGTATGGATGCATCCCACTTCTTCAAACGCATTGGGGCTATTAATCCAGTCTTCATTGGTGCTGTTCCATTTTAATGCCAACCCATCAAGTTCAATATCTGGTACATTCGCTTTTTGAGATTTCCATTCCCATGAATACCCCGATAATAAGCGGCATAAGCCGACTTCATGCTCCTTGATTCGAAGGGCTTCATACAGATCAGCAAGGGAGTCAAATAACACCAATTCGTAATCGCTCGAAGAAAAAGGTTCCTGGGCTGTTCCACCTAACAACTTATCAACAAATGAAATGTAATCAAGGCCACCTTGAACGCGCATCTGAGATTGCAATCGTAGTAATTTAGCGCTCCATTTTTGTTTGGCGAAATGGGAAGGGTTTATGTCTGATGGTTTAATGGATTGTCCTTGATCGTAGAATAAAATTTGATGCGTCGACATGTGGCAAATCCAATCAAGTTCGTTTCCTTCATGTTTGTCGAATCCCAGCCGTGCATTGGTTTCGTCGAAGCTCCCAAAGTTCGTGATGTTCTTTCGTTGCCGGAGACGGTGCGCTTCATCTACAATCAACACATCGAAATGCTTTTTTGCGGCTTCTGAAGGTCCAATCACCATGCTACTGCTTAACCCTTTGATTTGACTGAAGACTTTTTTTAACGTTTTTCGCAAGGAGGTCATGGGAACTACCAATGCAATATTGGGGTTTGGATGTGCTTTACGAAACTCAACCACATTCAATAACTCTTCAGCGTAAACATGGTCTGAATCATCAAGGTTATAAGCTTGAATGGGGGTACTTAAGAGCTTCATGAGGTAAACTGCCAAAATGGTTTTACCTGTTCCTGCGCCGCCTTCAACAAACATACACTGTTTAGAACCGAGGTTTAAGGTTTTCAGAATTTGCAGCACAGATTCATGCTGGTCGGTATTGAGTGCTTTGTAGGGACTGTATTTAAATAAATCAGAGTTATCAATGCGCTGAAGGGGATTCTTAGCATATTGTTCATTCAATAAATAACTCCAAATGTGCTGAAAGAGTTCTTTGTAGACCGGGCGTTGGTAGTAATTGTGGTCTACCAAGCCGGCGTTGGCATTCTGCAATTTGTACCGACCATCGGAGCTCATGTACTTAATAAGTTCTGATTCAACATCCAACACAGCGGATTTATTGAACTTATCGCATGAAATCACCAGAAGGTCTTGTAAGCGTTGACGGTCAGGATTACTGAGGTGTTGGTGCATGCGGTTAATGGCATTGGTTGATTCGCCAACGTAGGCCTCCCCAATTAAATCGTTTTTGATAATATAAACAATCGGCCATGCATTTTTCATGTAGGCATTTAAGGCATACTCCACCGAGCCTTCTTTAGTGAATGCGTATTTATTGATTTGAACAGAAGGAAGGAATCCATCGCTCATAAGGAATCGTAGGTTGCGAAGTAATCTTCAAATTGTTGACTATTCCGAGCAATTTCAACCGCTAGTTGTAATTTCTCCAATAATTTTTCTTTGGGGGGGAGCAGCGTTAAATATTCGGAAACCCTTATATTGCTTTTGTCCATTTGAAGAATTTCAATGTGCTCTGGATTTTTGCCTGAACAAAGAATTAGACCCACAGGCGGGTTCTCTCCTTCGTTCATTTCATATTTTTGTAGATAGCCCAAATAGAGTTCCATTTCGCCTTTGAAGGCCGCATCAAAATCTCGAATTTTTAGGTCAATCGCTACAAGAGATTTTAATTTTCTGTGAAAAAATAAAAGGTCAATATAATAATCGCGATTATCAATTTGAATGCGTTTTTGACGAGCGAGAAAAGCAAAATCAGATCCCAATTCACTAATGAATTTTTGAAGATTCACGAGGATGGAAGATTCTAAATCTTTTTCGCTGTAGGTATCTTTAAGTTCAAGAAAATCCAAGATGTAGGGATCGCGAAATACAAGGTTGTCGGATAACTTTTTCTCATTTTTCAGTGCATTAAGTTCTTTCTTAATCAGTTCATCTGGTTTTTTGCTGATGGCGGTGCGTTCGTAAAGCATGGATTGAATTCTCTCACGAAACATGCGTACGCTCCATGTTTCAACTTGACACATTTCAATGTAGAAGGTACGTTTTAGCTCATCTTCAATATATAAGATTTCCTTAAAATGCGACCAACTTAATTGTCTACACAGTGTAGAGACAATTTCGTGATCCGAGAAAATTTCTGAAAAGCGTATACAATGACGCAAATGTTTTTCACCCCAACCGCTTCCAAATTGCTGGGTTAGGTGCTTGCTTGCGTTTTTAATTACTTGCTTTCCGTAAGCTGCCCGGTCACCATTTAATATTTCTTTTTGAATTCTTAGACCAACTTGCCAATAAACTAAGGTGATGGTGCTGTTTACGGATAGAAGTATATTATTCCTACCAGATTGAATAATTTGATTTAACTCGTCTAATAAAAGCTGATGTTGAATTTCGTTTTCGCTCATAACTCCGTATACTTCTGGGCACTGCCTTTGGCTTTTTCTACCGGGTACTTTTCGTTGTTTTTGGCGATTTTATCGAGCACCAATTGCTTGACATCCAACTCATGTTTTTCAGCTAAAAGGAGTGCATAGGCGAATACATCAGCTAGTTCTTCCTTTAATTTTTCTTTATCGACGGCTTCAGAGGCTGCGGAATCTTTCCACAGGAATAGTTCATTCAGCTCTGCCGCTTCAATCGAAAGCGCAACGGCTAAATTTTTGGTATCATGAAACTGTGCCCAATCGCGCGCATCCCTAAACTGCACCAAGGCTTCCATTAATTCATGCAATTCACTCATGGGTTAAAGGTATAAATTTTCATTATAAAATCCCCTCCACGGGCCTCAGGTCGTTCACTTCTACTTCGAGCACGTAGCGGTCGAGTTTGGGGTGGTAGCTCGTAAACGGTGCAATAAGGGGGTAGCGGTCTTTGAGCAGCAGAAATTCTTTGAAGGAGAGTTCCAAGCGCAGTGGGTATTTTTTTCCGGAGAAGGCAAAGCCAAACACATCGGGGATTTGCTGTTCGTGGAGTGTTTCGTGTTTAAATAACGTTCCGGTGTATTCCACTGAGCCAATGCGGTCAATGTTGAAGGTTTTATTTTTTTGAGTACTGGGTTCAAAGGCCATCACGGTGTGGTAGTTTTCGGTGAAGCCAAAGGGTTCCACAAGCCGGTCGGAAATGCTTTCGGAGTTGATGGATTGGTATTTTTTGAGCAGCACTTGTTCTTTATTCATCATGGCCTTCGTTAGGCGTTCCACGGCTTTGCCGTTCTTAGCATGGAGCAGGTGGGTGGCCACCAT
>JBEGMB010000296.1:0-2640 GCA_041183245.1 Bacteroidota bacterium | reverse complement strand
TTAAATACAGTCAGGCCAAGATTCCTAAATCACCTACGGATTAACCTTACTGTAACCAAGATCCACCTACCGAAATTACATTGTTTAATTTCAAATAGTGTTCGTAAGTTTCCGCTTTGATGCCTCCGGTAGGACAAAACTTCACCTGTGGGAATACTTGTCCGTAAGTTTTTAGTGCATCTAATCCACCAAAGAGATGTGCAGGAAAGAACTTAAAGGTATCCCAGCCAAGTTCAAGACCTGTAATGATTTCACTGGGTGTAGCAACGCCTGGGATAAATGGAATTCCGCAGGATTGAAAGGTAGGGGCAAGGACTTTACTGATTCCAGGACTTACCATGAAATCAACGCCTAATGCAGCCGCTTTCTCAATTTGTTCATTGGTAACTAGGGTACCCACGCCAATGTCCATGCGTTGTCCGAACGCGCGTTTAGCCTCCGCGATTGCTTCAAAAGAAATGGGAGTTCTAAGGGTGATTTCGATGCAGGATACGCCTTGGGATTCAAGTTTTTCCAATTGGGGAATTACTTCAGATAATTCATGGAAGGTAACAACCGGAATGATCGGATGTTTTTCTAAAATGGCACGTATGTTATTCTGTTTCATGGGCTTTTACAAAAATATGAATATCCTGAGAAAACGGATTGATTAGGCCTTGAAGTGCTTCAACCCATTCGTTAATACTATGTTTTCCACAAAAATGAAGCAGGTTCATTTGTCGTTCTTGAGGTACTTTATTGGGATACAATTCCCGATGAATCCGTTCAAGTCGCTTAATTTGTGTATCCAATTGCTGTTTTTCTTCTTTTTGCCAACGTTGCTTATAATGGCTTATGCTTGAATCAATGCTCGCGTGTTGTGCTCCACACCATTTATTCGCTTCGTTGCCAAAGGATGAAATTCCTTCTGACATGCGAAGTTTTAGGTTTATCACTTCTTTGTCGATTTCATTAAAGACCGCATCTCGATTTGATTGTTTTGAAAGGAGTGTTTCAATTTGGTTTGACAAGTCACTGAAATAAGAAGGCAATACCGATTCATCGATATAATCAGGAGTAATAAGTGCACTGATACGCGTTTGTATTAACGGAAATTCAACATTCGCAGCAGAAAATGTTGCCTTGAGTTGAGCCCAATATGCCATTTCGCCACTTCCTCCAACATAGCAAATGTTAGGTAAAATACACTCTTGATAAATAGGACGGAACAACACATTCGGAGAAAATCGTTCTGGAAACTCTGCTAATTCCTTAAATAATACATCTTTCTTCCATGCTATTTCATCAATTAGAAAGCCATCTGATGAAGGAATAATTCGCGACCTTTTTCCCTCGGTCATATAAAACAAGTTAATTGGTCTCACATACGCTTGTGTTTTTAAACCAGCATCCAGTAATTCTTGATTTGTTCTATTAACGTGTTCAAAAACGAATTGAGTTGCTAGTTCTTTTTGCATTAGCGGGATAAACATCCGCTTTAGTTCCGGATTATCGCCGTCCACGATGAGCAAGCCATATGACCCAAACACTTTATTTAGTAGGGTTTTATAGTGTTCCACATATCGACCTTCACTGACTTGAAAGAGGGCTGTTAATTCATCCCGCGCTTCTTGTTGGAACAGCGATAGCATTGCTTGGTAGGTTTCGTTTAAGCCTGAGGTTTCAAATCTACCTACGGGTCCAGTTTGATTCGATTCCCAAGCAAAATCTTTATGAAAAAACTGGGTAGATTTTATCTCTTCAAAATCGTGGTCTTCCGAGGCCAACCAAAAAACAGGAACAAGATGATACTCGGTTTGTTCTTTATTCAGCTGTTCGCAGAGATTAATTACATGCAGCGCTTTGTATATAAGAAAAAGTGGACCAAGGCCTAAGGAAAGTTGGTGACCAGTGGTGATGGTTAGTGTATTGTCTTTGGCGAGGTGCCTAAGATTGCTTTCCTGCGCTTCAGTGGTGGAACTTTTCGAATATTGATGGTTTAGGTACGAACTAAGTATTTTTCTATGCGCGCTTGAATAGGTGGTTGATTTAATTTTACATTGTTCCAAAAGGCTAGCCTTTGAGACTTCTCCATTCAAAAATGTGTGTTTGTTTTGGTTAGACCATTGTTCAATCGCAGTTCCAAACCCATTGACATCCGTTCTGGGTAGCAGGTACCGTTTTAAGTGAATCATGCCTCGGAAAGGTTTTGTAAATCCACAAATCGTGCATATGCACCGTTGAGAGCAATCAACGTTTCATGGTTGCCTTCTTCAATGATTTTCCCGTCTTGAAGCACAATGATTTTATCCGCTTTACGAATGGTGGAAAGTCTATGTGCGATAACAATTGCGGTACGATTGGTCATTAAACGATCAAGTGCATCTTGAACCAATTTTTCAGATTCGGAATCTAATGCAGAGGTGGCTTCATCGAGTATTAGAATCGCCGGATTTTTCAAAATTGCTCTAGCAATGGCAATGCGTTGCTTTTGTCCACCCGATAATTGTATTCCTCGATCTCCTACTTGGGTATTCATTCCCTCCGGAAAACTTTGTATAAATTCTAAGGCATTGGCGGCTTTTGCGGCATCCTCAATCTCTTGGTTGCTTGCTTCGGGTCTGCCAAAGCGAATATTCTCTTGAATGGTATCTGCAAAAA
>JBEGMB010000295.1:0-20260 GCA_041183245.1 Bacteroidota bacterium | reverse complement strand
CTAGTGAAGCACTTTCGCTGTGCATTAATTACTGTCGCGATGAATTAGAATTGCGGAACTTGCAGTGTTTTGTGCAATCAGACAATGTTCCGAGTATTAACCTCTTTCGAAAGTTAGGATTTCGGGAAGTAGGAATTCGGAAGGAGTGGTATATTTACAATGGAAAATTAACGGATGAAATTGCGTTTCAATTATGTTTAAAAAATCAAAAAGAGGAATCTATTTAACGGTTGCAGCTAGCCTTCTACTCATTGTTTTCTTAGTGCTTCTACCTAAACTGCTTGTGCTTTGGTCGGGTATGTCCACCACCACGAATTCAGAAAATATCGCTTTTCTAATTAGTTCACCCACTTCGCCCGAAGTTTTGGCTTCCCAACTGGAAAAAGAGGGCTTAATTACGGATAAAGACGCTTTTTTAAAAGTAGCCTCTTACAAGAACTTAAATAAAAACCGAATTGCAGTGGGGATGTATGAAATTCAACCTCATACCTCATTTCGAACCTTGCTTAATGGATTTACCATAAATTCCGCCGGAAATGGTAACGCTGAAATAGAGGTTCCTGTGACCTTCAATAATTGCAAAACAATCTATCAAATGGCAGGAAAAGTATCCGCATGCCTTGATCTGGATAGTTCAAAATTGATTTCCTATTTACTATCCGGCTCAACCTTAACGAAGTATGGGTTTACCGTGGAACAGTTGCCAGCGCTGTTTATCCCAAACACTTACAAGCTATATTACGACACGGATGAGAAAGCCTTTACTCAGCGTATGGCCGATGAATTCAAATTGTTTTGGACTGATGCAAGAAAATCAAAAATGAAAGCAATTGGCTTAAATTCTCCAAGCGAAGTAACTACTTTGGCAAGTATCGTTTATGCCGAACAATCGGTTAATGCTGATGAATGGCCTACGATTGCTGGCTTGTATTTAAATCGCGTTCGAACCGGAATGAAATTGCAATCTGACCCAACCTTTAAATTTTGTTGGGGTGATAAATTGGATGGGGTGCAACGCTTGTTAGCCGTTCACCGAAATATTGTTTGTCCGTACAATACGTATCTTGTAAAAGGCTTGCCGCCCGGACCAATCAACTTGCCTTCTACTGCCGTATTAGATGCTGTTTTAAATGCGCCAAGAGTTAATTACCTATACATGTGTGCAAAACCTGATTATTCGGGTCGACATAATTTTGCGGTAAGTGGCGCAGAGCACCTGAGAAATGCAAAGGTTTTTCAGGATTGGCTTGGTGCAGAACAAAAAAAGAAAAAACGATAAGTTATGGATCGTAGGAAATTTATTCAAGCCGGATCCTTGTTGGTGGCAGCGGGTATGATTGAACCCGTGAAAGGAGCAATGCTTCCTTCGTATATGTTTGAAGAACGGATCGAAGGCCCGCTAATCATTTCCACTTGGATTCACGGCTTAGAGGCAAATCGAGCAGGATGGAAGGTTCTCCAGGAAGGAGGGAGCGCCTTGGATGCTACGGTGGCCGGTGCGATGCATACGGAGTCCGACCTTACGAATCGAAGTGTAGGTGTTGGAGGCAGGCCGGATCGTACAGGGCATGTTACCTTGGATGCATGCTGTATGGACGGTGATGGAAGAAGTGGAGCAGTTGGATTTTTGGAAGGAATTGCTCATCCCGCAGCAGTAGCAAAAGCAGTAATGGAGAAGACACCGCATGCGATGTTGGTTGGGGAAGGGGCTAAACAGTTTGCCTTGGATCAAGGATTTAAAACCATTAAAACACCAATTCCTGAGGTGAAAAAAGATTACCTCGAATGGAAAAAAGAGAATAAAGACCTATTCAAACGACCAAAAATCAATCATGAAAACCATGACACCATTGGTTTAATTGCCAGAGATGCGAATGGAAACTTTGGGGGAACGTGTACAACCAGTGGTTGGGCCTACAAGATGCCAGGTCGGCTAGGGGATTCGCCGATTATTGGTGCAGGACTCTTTGTAGACAATGAAGTAGGTGCTGCCACAGCAACTGGATTAGGTGAGGCCATTATTCGGGTTGCCGGAAGTGCTATTGTAGTTGAACTTATGCGGAATGGCATGAAACCTTCAGAAGCATGTCGCGAGGTGGTTATGCGTATCATTCGCAAAAATAAAGACCTGACCGGCTTACAATGTGGATTTATAGCAATCGACAATAAAGGAAATGTGGGAGGATTTTCCGTGTATAACGGCTTTAATTTTGCGATGAAAACGAATACTCGAGATGAAATGGTAGACACTGAATATGACCGTAAATGGTAAGAAAAGGGTTCCTTTTATTTATTTGTTTTATTGCAATAAACGTTAGTTCCCAGAAATCACTGGTACTCTCATGGGAAATTCAACATCCCATATCAAAAGAATGGTTTCCACTTGGGGAGCGAGGAAGTGTGCAAGAAGCCTTATGTCAACAGGGGATTTTGCCAGATCCTTTTTATGGGGAAAACGAGAAGTTATATCAATGGATTGAAGAGCACCAATGGCATCTTCGAAGCCGTTTTTTTCTTACAGAGGATATGTTCAATGCAACAGAAGTTGAACTGGATTTTCCATGTATTGATACCTATGCCTCCATTTCTATAAACAGGCAAAATATTCTTGAAGCTGAAAATTATTTTCAACCGTATCAGGTCGAAGTTCGAGACAAGTTAGTACTTGGATACAATGAAATTGAGGCGGTATTTACTCCGCCCGTGCTTTATCACAAAACCACTTACGAGAATCAGTCATTTCATTATCCGGCGCCTAACGATAATGCAAAAATCAAAGCTGCACCCTTAACTCGAAAACCGCAATATCAATTTGGATGGGATTGGGCCCCCAGATTAAATACCTTGGGCTTTCCCTATCCTGTTGTAATTGAAGTCAAACAAGAGAATGCGCTAAAGCACATTGTAGTTAATACGTTAAGCATTGATGAGCAGGCCAGTATGCAGATGGTTCTGGTTAAAGAGGCTCGACATGCTGCCCATCGTTTTCAGTCACTTCAGTTTGGTTGGTCGGTTTTAAACGATTCCACAGCGGTCCAATCGATTGCGTTTGAACTTGAGTGCCCTATCTTGTGGTGGCCAAAAGGTGAAGGGGGTTCATACCTTTATGAAGATACCTTACTGGTTTTTAACGTGAATAATGAGTTGATTGAACGCTTTCCCTATACCTTCGGCATTAGAACGGTGTCTTTGCATCAGAATACCGATGAGTGGGGAACATCCTTTTCCTTTGAGGTGAATGGTAAACCAATATTCATGAAAGGCGGCGACATGATTCCTCCGAGTATGTATGGAGGGAAAACATCAACAAAGGAATGGAAGGATTGGGTTCAGTTGATGGTAAACAGCAACTTCAATATGGTTCGTATTTGGGGAGGAGGTGATTATGCGACGGAGGATTTCTTGAACGAATGTGACCGCCTAGGCCTTATGGTCTGGCATGATGCGATGTTTGCTTGTGCGATGTATCCTGGAGATTCTTTGTTTTTAATGAACGTTAAGAAAGAACTGGAATATCAACTGCCGAGGATTACAGCACATCCATCAGTAGTGTATTTTAATGGAAATAATGAGGTAGATGTAGCTTGGAAGAATTGGGGTTTTCAGGCGCAGTATTTACTTAGCAAGTCAGACCAATCCACCATTGAAAAAGCATATGATGACCTTTTTAAAAACCTATTGCCAAACACCTTATCTAAGTATTCAAATGTACCCTATGTGCATACCTCACCGTTAAGCAATTGGGGTAAATCTGATTTTTATAACCATGGAACACAGCACTATTGGGGAGTATGGCACGGTACAGACCCAATGTCTGATTTTGCTACTAAAATCGGACGATTTAATGCAGAATTTGGTTTTCAGAGTTTCCCTGAATTTGCAACCCTCAACCGGTTTAGTGAAGAGAAAGATTGGAACCTGAATTCTTCGGTGATGAAACACCATCAAAAAAGTTACGTGGGTAATGGGATGATCATGAAACATGCAGAGCGCTTATTTGGAAAACCAACTTCGTTCAAGGAGTTCGTTTATCTATCTCAACTTACTCAGGCATATGCCGTTTCCTCTGCTATAGGTGGCCATTTATTAGATGCCCCCCGATGCATGGGATCTCTTTATTGGCAGATTAACGATTGTTGGCCGGGGCCCACCTGGTCTAGTGTCGATTTTTATTGTCAGCATAAAGCCTTACATTATGCGGTAAGTGATTTGTTTAGTAACATTAGCGCCCTAAAACAAGTGGTTTCAGATACCGAAAAAGTATTCTTACTTGCAAATAATACGGAGATTCATGGAGAAGAAATTGGTACGTCTGTTTATAGCATTGAGAAAGAGGGGGTTCGACTTATAAAGTCTGAGCGTCAGATGATTTCTTTAGACAATTTTAAACATGCCTTATTATTTCAGCAAAAATCCAATGCTTCTCCGTGTGTCGTTACAATTGAATTACCCAATAAGGAAATTCGCTTATTCTTGTTGGGCAAACTATCGAGTAATCGTAAGGTGCGATATGAGACGCAGGTTTTACAAATAGACTTCCGAAATCACAAGGGAATCTTATTGTTGGAGAATACCGATTTTATGGCGGATGTTTGGTTTTATTCCACCTTGCCGGGTGTTCATTTTACCTCAAATTTCTGTCATTTTCTACCGGGAAGACATGAAATACCTTTTACATTTGACACAAACTTTGGTGAAATTAATTTAATGTATCGATGAAAAATCACATGTTCTTTGGCCTTCTGTTACTTTGCACGGGTATCAATGCGCAAACCTCTGGTAGTCCTTCAACCACGAAATTGCCTTTGGATACAACGCATACCATCATGTACTTGAATAGCGTTCGAAGCAAGGTGGTAACGGTCTATGGAAAAGGAATCGCTAGTAATTATGCGGATCGTGCATCAAGCATTCAGTTAATAAGTATGGTTCAAAATCGCGACTTACCGATACGTTCTGTAAATGAAGCGTTATCCTTTGTTCCAGGGCTAGATTTTCGTCAACGTGGTGTTCAGGGCATTCAAGGAGATTTGAGTATCCGTGGTGGGGGATTTGATCAGAATCTCGTGTTGATTAATGGGTTTAAGTTGGTGGACCCACAAACAGGACATCATGCCCTGAATCTTCCGGTCCTTTTAACGAATGTATCGAATATTGAAATTTACAAAGGCTCTGGAACGCGAGTTTTTGGTCAAAACGCAATGACGGGTGCTGTGAATTTTGTGACCGCACCGAGTACGTTGCATGGCATAAATGCGCAAGGATTTGGAGCAAGTTTTGGAGGTCTAGGAACACAGTTTACAGTAAATGCTCCAGTGAAAAACTTGAGGCAATCGTTTTCTGCGGGGTTGGATAAAAGCAATGGGTATTGGTATAATTCAGATTTCGTTAATCAACAGTTTTTTTATGATGCCGCTTTACCGCTTGGTAAATTGCATGAGATAAAAGCGATTGCTGGATACACAGACCGCGCCTTTGGAGCGAATGGATATTATACCAATGCCTTTCCGGATCAATGGGAGTCCACCCAAATGGCGATTGCAGGGGTTTCACACCAATTGAAGATGACCAATTTAACCTTATTAACCAAGGCTTCTCTTAGAACGCATCGGGATGAATTTAGGTTGAAACGCTTCGATCCTTCGTTTTACACGAACAAACACTGGTCTGAAGTATTGACCTTGGAAGAAACGGTACAATATACTTCGTCACTGGGAGTAACTGGAGCGGGGGCAGAGTATAGAGCGGAATCCTTGGTGAGTTCGAACCTTGGGTCACGTGAACGTACCTATATCTCAGGGTTTTTAGACCATAAGGTAAGTTTGTTGAACGAGAAACTCACACTCATTGCGAATGCACATTATTTCAATTTAGCGATGAATAACCAAGTGTATCAAAAGATATTACCGGGTATTGAGGGGGCATTCAATCCGGGTTCCCGTCGGATGATCGTACCAAGAAAAATATATGCGAATATTGGACAAAGTTATCGTACACCAACTTATACTGATTTGTTTTATCAGGATTATTCGAATGTTGGGAACCCCGACCTTCAGCCGGAATATGCCACGAATGCCGAGTTGGGGGTGGTTTGGAATGTAGCGTGGGGTACTATGATCTCGGGCAGTGCAGAGCGCTTTAAGTCTAAAATAGGAATTGAAGCTGCCGTCTACCGCCGGAACACTACGAATATGATTGATTGGGTTAGATCGACAGCCAGTATGTCGAATCCTTGGAAACCAATAAATATCTCGAATGTGGTTTTTACAGGTGTTGAAACCAATATTAATTATCGCTGGAATGGAAATGGAATAATTATGATTAGGGAATTATCGGTAGGTTACAATTACATTGATGCCTCACATCAGTTTATTGATATAGTACAACAGTCGGAATCGAGGTACGCCTTTACTGGATTACAGCATCAGTTGATTACTAAATTAACCATGAACTTAACTCATTGGGTTTACCTTAGCGCAGCCTATCGCGGAATAGATCGCGTAGGAGGAAATACGTATTCTTTAGTGGATGCGAAGCTTACCGTAAATCCTTCACGTAATTTTTCAATTTTTCTGGAGGGAAACAATCTCTTTAATACCGATTACATTGAGGCGGGCTATGTTCAAATGCCGGGACGTTGGTTCAAGGCTGGCTTACAGGTCAAGTTTTATGAGTAGGAAATACTCTCCTCAAACACCGGCTCCCAAGTTTTCCAATGGTGCTTGAAGCCCAGCGTTTCATTGTGCCAGATAAAAGAGAAGGTTCCGCCGTATACTTTTACAAGTGCTTTTAGCCTTTTAACTTCTTCAATGGCTTGATTGGGAGATAGTTTCATGTATTCATTCAAGGTGCCATCCATAGAGCAAAAAGGTTGTAATTGCAGCGAGGTGATTTCGTTGGTTTTTAAATTAAACCAAGGGGTTTGACGTGCAGTTCCCATACGAAATCCCGTGGTTTCTGCGTATCCCATGGAGTAATCTATTTGAATATTATGTTCAGTTAAATTATTGTAAGTCTCAGGTATTGAAAGTCTTAGGAAGTGCTGCCTGCTGATTCTGATTTCTTTTTTCGTTAAACTTGTTAAGCGATGAATTTCAAGCGCTAGGTTGGTCGCATTCATGTAGGTTTCATACCCTGGGTGAATTCCGATTTCACATGCTGATGACAACTTGGATATGATCTCACCTTGTTGAGGATTCGTATAGCTTAGATTTTTATTATAGGTACCAAAATCAGCAAGCAACCAAAAGCAGCGCGTTTCTGGATATTGTTCCGCGATTTGTGTAATCTTATCAAAGGTATCGAAAGGATCTTTTCGTTTTTTAATAAGAACCTTTATCCGGTCTTGAACGCGATTAATCCGACCCTTACTAAGGTCTTTCAGGATTCCCGCGGTCGTTCGAAACGCACCTTTCCCTTTATAGGCAAATGTGGAGTCAATATCAAAGGTGGGTTGAATGTTAAATTCTGAGGCTGTGACCGAGTTTATTCCAATAAATTGCAAAAGACTAAGAGCCCAGCGGTCACAAATTGGTTCATCTAACCAACCGAAAACGGATTGCATGCTGCATAAGGCAGGAAAACGGTTATGTTCATCTCGTTCCACCTTCCAATATTCTTCATAGCGAGACAATACAAAAAAGATGGAAGCTACAAGATCGGGACATGCATTAAAGGACATAAATTCGATATCATCCATTGTTACTTTATCCAGCGAAATCTGATGAATCTCTTCTTCAAATAACAAGGAGCAAGGGACTAGGGTAGGAACATTCGGAATATAATGTGCCGAATAGTTGAATTTTTGAAGGTTTGAAGCGCTGAAGTATGTCAGGTCCGAAGTGAACTCATAACTAAGTCCACGGGCATTAAACACAAAATCGAATGTGTATTTGAGTCGGTTGGTGAGTTGTTCAACAAATATCAGTGTCATAAATGTTCAAGCATCAAACGACAAATTTCTTCGGAAGCATGCCCATCACCAAAAAACGGGGGATAGGTATAGTCTTTTTTAGTTGTTAACTGATGGTAGGCCTCGATAAGTTTTTCTTCACTAGAACCTACCAGTAGGGCATTGCCATTTTCTACGATTTCCACCCATTCGGTTTGTTCCCGAAGAATGATACATGGTTTTTTAAAGAAAAAGGCTTCTTTTTGAACTCCACCGCTGTCAGTGATTACCATGCTGCATCGGCTTTCTAGAGAAATCATGTCTAGGAATCCGGCAGGGTCAATCACTTGAATTCTCGAGTTGTCCTGAAGTTCTTTGGCAACAGCGGGCTCCAACAGTTCCGTCATTTTCTTACGTGTTCTTGGATGCAAGGGCAACACAAGAATTTGGTTTGAAATCCGTTGAATTTGCAATAAGCCCCGAATAATTTGATTTAGATGTTCAGGCTTGTCCGTGTTTGAATCGCGGTGAATGGTACAAAGGATAAATTCTCCTGGAGTTAGTTGTAGCTTTTCAGCCAACCCTTGTTTTTCATTTGCAATACTCGAAAAATACATGCTATTATCAAACATGATGTCACCTGTTTTGAAAACCAGTGGATGATCAATGGATGCCTTTGAATGTTTTGTCGTGCTAAATCCTTCTTTTACTAAATTACTTATTCCTTGATTCGTTGGTGAAAAGAGCAATGTAGAACAATGGTCGCAGGTAATTCGATTAATCTCCTCCGGCATGGATTTGTTGTACGAACGCAATCCAGCTTCAATGTGAACGACTGGAATGTGGATTTTAGCAGCGGCAAGGGCGCCGGCTAAGGTAGAGTTCGTGTCTCCATAGACCAATAAGGCGTCTGGCTGTTCTTTCAATAAGATGGATTCAATGCCTTCCATCATCTTGGCGGTTTGAGCCCCATGGTTTCCGCTTCCAACGGAAAGGTTGTAATCCGCTTCAGGAATACCCATTTCGGCAAAGAAAATGGCAGACATGTTGTCATCATAATGTTGACCGGTATGGACAATTAGCTCTGTGATTTGGTCTTTGAAATGCGTATGAATTGCCCGGCTTATCGCTGCAGCTTTAATAATTTGAGGGCGAGCTCCAATAATTGTAATGATTTTCATTCCTGATCTAATAAACCTTCATCGGCGAAGCTAAAGTAGCCAAAATCGCTGTAAATGATGTGGTCTAGAATAGGTAAATCGATGAATTTTCCGAATTTTCGATAGTTCATAGTGAGTCGAATGTCTTGTTCACTAGGCTTGGGATTGCCGCTTGGATGGTTGTGACAGAGAATAATTGCAGTAGCTCTATACTCGAAGGCTAATTTGAACAAAACTCGTCCATCGGCCACTGTTCCTGTAATTCCTCCGCGTGAAAGCCGATGTGCGTGCAATATTTCATTGTTATTGTTCAGTAAGAGAATTAAAAACTCTTCATGCGAAAGCAGCGAAAACGTGCGTTTTGCAAATCGATACACATCCCTTGAATTACGGATGATTTTACCTTGCATGGGGTCATGCGCTGAAAATCGTCTTCCCAACTCAAAGGCGGCCAGCAGGGTAGATGCTTTTGCCGGACCAATGCCCTGAAAACGCGTCAGAGTATCTTGTGTGGCGCCAAAAAGACGGCTTAAATCATTTTTGGAATAGACTAGAAGTTCTTGAACCAGTTCCTTCGCATTTTTTTGATGGGATCCTTTGCCAAGGAGTAATGCAATAAGTTCTGAATCTGTTAGGTTTCGAACACCTTGAGCAATAAGTTTGTTTCTTGGTTGGTCGGAGGAGGGTAGTTGTAGTATACGCATAAAAAAGCAGCGTCAATAACGCTGCTCTTTATACTTTCGTATGTAATGAACTATTTTTTATAAAATGGCAGCTTAACAACTTTTGCTAATACGCCTTTATCTCTGATCTCAATATAGATTTCTGAATCTAGTCCCGCATGAGCAAGGTCAACATAACCTAATCCAATAGCAATTTTCATTGAAGGCGACATGGTTCCTGAGGTAACTTTGCCGATGACTTGATTGTTTTTATCAAGAATACGGTAGTCGTGGCGAGGAATTCCTCGTTCGATCATTTCAAAGGCCACTAACTTTCTTGACACTCCTTGTTCCTTTTGGGCTTTTAGTACATCGGAATCCACAAAGTCCTTGGTGAATTTAGTAATCCATCCTAAGCCTGCCTCAATGGGCGAGGTGGTGTCATCGATGTCATTTCCATACAGACAAAATCCCATTTCCAAGCGCAAGGTATCTCTTGCCGCCAATCCAATCGGTTTAATGCCATAGGATTTTCCCGCTTCGAATACGGCATCCCAAACAGCAACAGCAACTTCGTTAGGCACATAAATTTCAAAACCTCCAGAACCAGTATAACCAGTGGCAGAAATAAAGATGTTCTGTTGTCCTGCGAATGTTCCTTTAGCGAAGGTATAATATCCCATTTCGGATAAGTTTACCTCGGTTAGAGATTGCATCGCTTCTGCCGCTTTTGGACCTTGAATCGCTAACAACGAATAGGCATCGGAAGCATTTTCCATTTCAACACCTTCGGTGTTGTGCGAAGAAATCCAGTTCCAATCTTTTTCAATATTGGAGGCATTTACAACTAATAAGTATTCCTCTTGACTAATTCTGTAAATGATTAAGTCATCTACAATACCACCTTTACCATTTGGCATACAGCTGTATTGAGCTTTCCCATCAAAAAGTACGGAGGCATCATTGGTTGTAACGCGTTGGATTAAATCCAAGGCTTTGGGTCCCCTGAGGAAAAACTCCCCCATGTGCGACACGTCAAACACACCAACCCCTGTTCGAACGGTTTCATGTTCCGCATTAACCCCCTCATACTGAACGGGCATGTTGTATCCAGCGAAAGGAACCATCTTTGCATTCGCATCGAGGTGTTTTTGAAGTAGGGCAGTGTTTTTCATGCTTATCCTTTAACGCGTTCTACGTAAACGCCGGTTCGTGTATCAATTTTAATCGTTTCCCCATTATCAATGAATAAAGGGACTTTAACTTCCGCACCGGTAGCGATGGTCGCTGGTTTCATTGAATTCGTTGCGGTATCTCCTTTAACACCTGGTTCGGTGTAAGTAACTTCAGATACAATATACATGGGCAAGTCTACCACAAGTGGCATTTCTTCTTCGGCATGAAAAAGAATGTTGACATTCATTCCTTCTTGAAGAAAAAGTGGTTTTTCAATCATTTTAGCAGGAATATTTACTTGCTCAAACGTTTCATTATTCATGAAAACAAATTCGCTTCCTTCTTGATATAAGTATTGATATTCTCTATTCTCAATTCGCACCGGGTCAATTTTGTGACCAGCAGAAAAGGTGTGATCTAAGACCTTTCCGGATTCGATTTGACGCATCTTTGTGCGCACGAATGCAGGACCTTTTCCTGGTTTTACATGTTGAAATTCAATAATTTGAAACAATTTTTCATTGTGTTTGATACACAATCCGTTGCGAATGTCCGCGGTAGTTGCCATAAAACGTTTTTAAATTTGTGGACAAATATAGGGAAATGAACGGTATTTTCGGCTTGACTTAATAGAAGTTTAAGCTAACATTTTGAGTAATTGCTGTCCCTGACAGGGCATTGAATTTGGCTTGTGTCCAACTGGGAGGACCAAAATTACCCATGGCATCATTTGAAAAAGCAAATCCTTCCGTTGGAATTCCTAAGAAATTTTGATCCAAGGTTTGGTTGTCGTTCTCATCATGAAAAATAGCAAAGGCATATTCACCTGGAGGAACGCTGTCCATAAAAATCGACATAGGTGAACCGGTACAGGCTAAAAACACCGACCGATATACTTGATTCGGGTCATTAAAAGTACTTGAACTATTGTACAGAGCCACGTTGATTTTACCATTGGTGTTGTGCATTCCAGATAAGTTAATGGTTAGTGTGGCATGGTTGGGTGAATTGTTTCCTCCGTTTCCAGTGGTATCTTGCGGAAGAGGAGAGGGTGTTGGTTGGGGTTCTGGATTATTTTTTTTACATGAGGAAAGCGCTAAGAAAATCAATAGAATGAATGCGATGTATTTCATGGAATGATCAGGCTACTTTGGTTATTTAATTATATAAAAATAGACATTTTTGTTTAAAGGCTTAATTATTTAAATTTTGGCTATAACTTAATGAAAGTTCTAACTTGAGATAAACCATTTTTCATTTTAAATACCACGAAATAATTGCCCACATTAAGATCGGAAATCATTAATTCAGGAACAAATCCATGAGTATGTTTAAGTTCTTTTCCGAAAATATCAATTATTTGGATTTCCTTTATTTCTGATTGAAATACTGGGTCAATGAGAATTGAGATGATTGAATTAGATGGATTTGGATAAATGGAAGTATGAATTGACAAATTTAATTCATGGTTATTGGCAGTTATCTCACAGGGTAGAAACCCATTATATGTTTGTGTTGTTGTTCCATTAGGAGAAACAAAATTGAAGGTATAAATTCCGGTTGGCGTCCAACTATAGTTCACAGCATAGTTTTGATTATTTAAGGAATACGACAATGAATAACCATTTTGGGATGCATTTAATATGCAAGATGTGATTAATGCGCCGTTTAATGGTGTTAGTGAAGGCCTAACAGGGCTCGCTTGTGCTTGAGGTATTAATTGATGCGTAGCGTCTTCCGTAACTTGTCCGGCGAAACTATTAATCATATAAGGTGCTGTAGAAGTTCCATGATAGTGGTAAGATCCATTAGCCCATGCGTGTCCGTGATGCACGTCCAAGGATTGCATCGAGGCGCCGTTGGGTTCAAGGTTTCCATAGATTGGAAATCCATCGAGTGCATAAGCAATTGGAAGTGTGTTCACAGTATGATCATATAAATGCAACGGTGCTATATGATAGTGGTAATCATCTGCTTTTCCACAATGACCGCCATAAGCATCCAACTGTCCATCCAGGTAACTATCAACACCCGTATTGGTGTGATAATTAAAGATAGGAACGCCGTTTACCGCAATTGCAATGGCTCCTCTCGTAAAATGTATAGAATCAATCGGAATAGGATTAACTGCAAATTGTGGATTTAATGGGATTGGCCATGAATTTGCACCGATGTAGCATTGAGGAATTGGAACCTGTTGTTGCCACCCATGATTTGAAATGCCAACCATCATTTCATGGGTAGTTGGTATTCCGTGACTTTCCACATAGAAATAGTTATTATCCCAAAATGTGTTCACTTGAGGTTTAAATGGGATGAACGCCGAATCAATTTGTAAAGGAGATGTAGTTTTTTCAATGCCTTTAAAAAGTTTATATGTAGAATTGGTAAAGGAACTTGCGACTAGCAGTGCAGAAAAAGCAAAAATTCCTGTTATATTGATGATTCGCCAAAAAATAAATGACATTAGAATACTTCCAAGAATAAGTCCGAAAAAAACTAAGGGGATTAAGCTAGAACTGACGCTTTTATTTTTTGGTAATTTTTTTGATTCTAATTGAACGCTATGGTTTAGATGTTCGATTCGAGTAATTTTATTTTTAATTAAACTATAATCTTCATTGTTTAATAAACGTGGATTGAGTTTCTTGATGGTTCCATCGGTGGTTTGAAAAAACCAAAAGTTATCTTTTTCGAAGATAAATGCCCCATTAAATTCTTCTCCGTCCTTTAATCTTATTTTTGGTAATCCTTCAGCATGGCCAGTGTGAATGTCATGTGCGTTGAGATGATTACTTATTACAATAAAAACAATAAAAAGGAACTTTAGGATTAATTTTACCTTATTCATAAGATTGAATTTTGTTTTTCACGAATCTAATTGATTTAATCGAAAACAGGTTATTTCTTTAATTAATTCAATGGGTAGGGGCTCACTTAAATTGAATTGAATGGCACCTTTGGATGTTTTATAGCTCATTAACAGCTCTTTGAAATGTACGATGGGTTTAGCGGTAGGATAAAATCCGATATTACCTTTATAGCCTGCAAAATAGACTACCGGTTTATTATCTTGTTTAAAACAGGGCATCCCATAACTGATACATTCTGTTGCTTCTGGAAGGGTTTGCTTCAGGTGTTGGTAAAGTAAACATAGCTGCTTATATGCGGTTTCACCATGCTTTTCTTTAATCGTATGGATGTACGTTTCTATTTCACTCATTTTCTATAGGTCGCCTAAAAAGGTGTTTTACAACTAATTTTCATCGGTTGATTAATGAACGGATGCCAACATTCAATTTCTTTGGCATGTAAATGTAAGCGATTCGATGAAGTCCCGTATAACTCATCACCAACTATAGCGCAATTTAGTCCTAGGGGATGTGCGGCATGAACTCGAAGTTGATGGGTACGACCTGTTTTGGGATAGAATTCTATGCGTGTTCTCTTGTCTTTAAATTCCAAGACATTGAATTCCGTATGCGTTTTTTTTCCGTGCTCAAAGCAGACCATTTGGTGTGGACGATGGTCTAAGTTTAGACGCAGGGGTAGTGTAATGATTCCTTCTAGTGCTTTCGGAATTCCGTCTAACAACGCTTCATAAGTTTTAGCAACCCGGTTCTTAGCAAATTGACTTTGCATAGCTGCCAATATTTCAGAAGATTTTGCAAACATCAATATACCCGAAGTTCCCATATCCAATCGATGAATCGCTTTGATATAACCTCCTTTTCCTTCCCTCAGTGCTAATCGATCCTCAGCCGAATCAAGGTCGCTTCTACCTGGTACAGACAGTAAGCCACTTGGCTTGTCTATAATTACTAAAAAGTCATCTTCATACAAAATGCGCAACGGGGAAGTGTTAATGATCGAAAGGATGGGATTTTTTGCGACATAAAGCCCTTGGAGCATAAACCCTAAAATTGGTTCGCACTTCGCTCTACACGCCGGGTAAAAATGCCCATGCTTTCGGATTTCACCAACAGGAGATTGTCCCCACCAGAATTCAGCAAAACATATCGGTTTCAACTTATTCATGGCTGCAAAGTGGAGTAGTTTTGGTAAGGCGCATTCACCCGTTCCAGCGGGTGGAATGTCGCCGTTAAAGGCTTTAAAAACGTCGAGGACCGTAGATGCTTCACCGTTGAAGTTTACTAAGCGATATGCCTTGAATAATTCTTGCTGCAATGCGATGGATTGATTGGTACGTTTTTCTTTTAAGGCAGTAATTTCATTTTGTATCAGAGAAATTTTCGCGTTTAGAGCTTCTAAAGTGGCTTGGATTTCCTTTTTTAATTTTTTTAAGATGAGCTGTTCCTTTTTACTTTCATTCGCTAATTGTGCTTCAAGCTCCGCCGTTAGGTTGGGGGAATTTCGTATGGTAACTCGTAGATCCTTTTTGGCTTTTATTGCGTTCTTTAGCAAGGTGATTTGCTCTTGTGCATCCAATTCATAGTTAGATTTCTCTTGTTGGATTGTGCTTAACGGTTTCCCATTCGTAAGGTCATTGATTCGACGAGTTAAGTCATTTAATTCCTGCTCTCCTTGTTTAAAAAATGCTTCCGTATTCAGTGTATCGTAGATTGGAGGAACAAACCCCGGGAACTGTGTCGATTCGTCAATTTTCCCTGAAAATCCAGCGAGAAAGCCTACTCCCAAAGGCGAATCAACCACGAGGACGCCAAACATTTTTCCAAGGGTGTTGAAGTCGTGCGCAAAGGTCTTAGGGATTAACTCTTGAAGCTGCTCTGCCGCAGTTAAGGCCCATTCATTTGGGGCATATTGATGGGGGAAATCGAATAGGGTGGGAAGCGGACCCCTTGGTGGTGCTGCGTAAGTGTGCAAATAGTGCTCCACGTAGGATTTACTCATCAATCCGTGCGATTTTATCTTCGAATAACTTGATTTTTCGGTCCTTGTATAACCTGCCAACGGCTTGCTTGAATGTTTTTTTACTCAATTGAAATTGATTGTAAATGTCTGCGGCGTCCGATTTATCCGTGAGATACAGGAACTTATGTTCCGTTAAATACTCCCAAATCATAGAAACAGCTTCATCGTATTTATCTACCGTGCCGGCACTCATTTGCAAATCTATTTTACCGTCCGGTCGAACGAGCTTTGCATAGCAGGTGATGTATTGACCAAGTTTTACTGGGATTCTGCAATCGCTCCGGTAGAGCATACCGCTGTAGCATTGATTAACGATTCCTCTCCATCCCAATTCATGATGTTCTGTAACCATAAAGGTAACGCGTTCATTGGTTATGCTTTCGGGAGCTTCAATGAGGTGTTTTCTAATTTTCATCGAACCATACAGGCGATCTGTTAGTTCGTCATATTTTAAGAAAATCGGGTAGGTGTCACCAATTTCAACGCCTTGTCGTTGTTCTGCAAATGGAATCATTAGATTTTTATCTAAGCCCCAATCGGCAAAGGCGCCATATGGATTGATTTCTACGATGCGCAAAATGGCGCACGTATCAAGTGTTAGAAGCGGTTTATCCGTAACAGCCACACGTCTATTTTCAGAGTCTTTCATTAGGAAAACAGAAACGGGGTCACCTTCTTTCGCATCAGGCGCTAGATATTTTGTTGGAAGTAAGACCTCCTCAACGTTTGTTTCCTCATCGGTTTCAGCTTGAAAATGCTCAACCAAATAGGCCCCTTGCGGAGTAAATCGATTGATAAATAGGGAGTTAAATTCACCGAGTTTCATCATGGTTCTGGGGGCCTTCTTCTGTTTTTACGATATTTTCCTGTTGTAACGCTTAGGTTATCCGGATTTCTTCGGTCCCACCATTTTTTCTTAGGAACAGTTGTTTCGTTGTTTTGGTCTGTGATTTCCGATGGATTTTCTGTTTCCGGTGTGCGCGCCACATGACTTATATCGCCATCGTGCTGTTTATCTTCTGGATTAATCCATTTCAATTTATAGGTTTCTTTCTTTACTTTTCCTGTTTTTGGGTCCATTACATAAATAGTGGATTCCTTGTCTTCGGCGTCGTTAATTGCAATTACATCCTCATTGAGTATGAAGCGATCTTCTTCCCATACATAGGCATCATAGGAAAAGTCAGGTACATAATAAGAATAAAGTCCGGTTAATGCAGGTGTTTCAGGGGATAAGTGATCGAACACAATTCGATTTCTTTTTTGGTCCATTTTCAAGGACATGGTGCTTTTGTCTGCAAATTCAAAAACCACGCGTTTAAGGACTTTGTTTTTGTTTACGAATAAGGGGCTTCCAAATTTTGCAGTATTTCCTTTAAATACTAAAACGTCGATTAGTTTAAAATTGCTGCTCGTTGTAGCGCCGTCCCACCCAAACAAGACGTATTGAAACTCGTTGTTATATTCTACTGGAATAATTTTGTAGTAAAGTGCACCGTACCAATTTTTCGAATCAATAACTTGCTCGGGAATTAAGGTATAGGGGTCGGTAACGTCGATTAGGCTGAACATTGCAGTGCTTTCGTTCTCTGGGTCTCGATGTAAGATATAGCCTGCATAGCTGTAGCTAAAGTCTGTATATTCAAGATTCCAATGCACAATTCGAACTAGGCCATCCTCACTTTTTAAATCGGCTACGGTGGGAAGTTGTGTGAATTCGAATTCATAGGCTCCTTCTTTTTTAAGAAATTCGCCCATTTCCTTTGTGAATTGACTATTTAACTTATTGATTTCAGTATTTGACTTAGCGTTTCGAAGTTGAGTCAGGCGGTCTTTAAGCTTTAATTCTAATTCCGCTAGATTTTGTGCGGAGCATAGGCTAAACGTTGCTAGAGTAATTAAAAAAATGGCAAGTCGCATGCGTACGGAACGTGAAGAATGAAGATTAGTTACGTTGCTCAAACTAGACTAAGTGAATGAATCGTAGACAGTGGATCCTTCGAATTAAAGACAAAGCTACCTGCGACTAAGGCATTGGCACCAGCCTCACTTAATTGTGGAGCATTGTCGCTGTTTACACCCCCGTCGACCTCAATGATAAAATCCAAGTTCTTGGAGATCTTAATCTGATTCAGTTCTTTTACTTTATTAATGGCTTCTGGAATAAATTTTTGTCCTCCAAATCCAGGATTTACGGACATTATCAATACCAAGTCAAGGTCTGATAACACATGGTTTAATACTGAAAGTGGTGTATGCGGGTTTAGTGCAACCCCGGCTTTCATACCTAATTCCTTTATGCCTTGAATGGTACGGTGCAAGTGTGGACAAGCTTCAACATGTACGGTTATAATATCCGCACCAGCTTTTTTAAATTCACTGAGGTAGGCGTCTGCGTTTTGAATCATTAAATGAACATCTAATACTTTGCTTGTGTGCTTTCTTACGGCGCTCAATATGGGGAAACCAAACGAGATATTTGGAACAAAAACCCCATCCATTACGTCAATATGAATCCATTCAGCAGCCGATGCATTCAACATTTCAACGTCACGTTGAACGTTAGCGAAGTCACAAGACAATAAGGAAGGTGAAACGATCATTTTGAAATAGGGTTAATGTGCTTTTTTTGAGAAAGAATTCGGATGATTTCTTCTTCTCTATAATAAATGTCTAGGTGAAAGGTCAAACGTTTTTCATGTGTTGTAACCGTTTGATATTCAACAAAAATTGGAATTCTAGTTTTTAACGCGATGGCTTTGTGTTCGCCGATGCGCATAAGGGAGTCAAGTGTATCTGCAGGCATTGACTTTTTTCGTCTGCCTTCTTGATCATTTAATATCATTGTTTTTCCCAATTCAACCGGGTATTGACAGCGCATGCATCCGTGTGAAAAACTTCGCACTTTACGATTAAATAACCCTTTTTGAGGCGTATCGTGAACATAAACGCTATGATTACTCAGAAATTCAAATTTGATAACTCCCAAGCTGTTCCATTTGCCAGGCATTTGAATGATATTAAATCCACTCGGACGATTACTCCAGTTAATAGAGGAGGGGTTAATTCGTGTTGTATCGTTAAACCTACACAGTTTGTAGTGGTGTTTTGCCAAATATCCAGGGTTCTTATAAACATCCGGCATGATTTCCTTTTTAATAATGCTCGCAGGCACTTTCCAATATGGATAAATAATTATGGTTCGTATTTCAGAAACGAGTTCTGGGGTTTGTGTATCGCGTTTGCCTACAACGATTCGGTGGATGGCCTTTAAGCTGTCGTTGGCATAAAAATACAGGTTGTACTCAGGAATATTGATCCAGACATATCGTGGGCCATAAGGTGCATGCTGACGAACTTTGTCCAAGCTTATAGCTGCTCGGGTTAAGCGATGTTCATTGGATTCCGCAAGCGCCTCAATGGTATATTCATTAAGTTCATACGTGCTGTCTAGTCCATTGTCTGTTTTAAATTCAAGCAGGGCATTTTGGTATAGATCAACGCTGTAGGATGAATTCATGTAGCCTTTTGCTCTTAAACTTTTGATGGCAAATGCCTTGGGATTATCTTTTACCTCCTTGTCTTTTTTGGGATTGTAATTCAGGGTGTCGATGGTATAGGAATTCACAAATTTATAAATCCCTTCAGCCATAAATCGATAATTGGTATCAGAAACAGGTCCTTGGTTAATGATAAATTTAGCTCGCTCTTTTTTTATTTTTTTAGCTAAAAACTGTTTCAATATGGATACGTCGATTGGTTTTATTTCTTTAGTTTTCTTGGTTGTATAATCGAAAAAACCATGTTTAACGACCGATATGATTCGAGATAAATTAACGATGCTTCGTAATTCAACTTCCACCGGATGTAGCGAATCATTTAGGGGAAGACAAACTTCTTTTGGAACACCAAAAGCTAAGGACTCATTAACAAGCGCGGTTAATACCTTTCCTTTCTTGAGAAGGGTTGAATCGGTTGATGCAATGGTTGGCTCGAAATCAACCTGTTCATAATAGGCTCTAAGTAACTTGATTTCATCCGGACTAAAGCGTGTTCTTAGTAAGCTATCGCTCTCCAGATACCGTTCTAATTTTGTTGAAATGGATAAGCTCGCATCTTTGAGAAAATTAAAATTGTTTTCAGGTTGCCGATTGCATGAAACCGCAAAAATTAGAATAGAAAATAAAACAATTAAAAACCTCATTCTGTTATGCAAATATACCTAATTTTGATTGAATTTATAACCTAACATTCGGATGGCCATTTCTACAACGCTTATCATAATTGCTTTAACGGTTTGGATTAGCTACGAGGGCATTAAAAAGCCTTATTGGAGGGAGGGTTTTTTATTCAATCCTTATGAGATTGCTCAGGGTAAACAAACATGGGGATTGTTTACGCACTCCTGGTTTCACGCAGATTATCAGCATTTAATGTTCAATATGTTATCACTTTTTATGTTGGGAAGTCATTTAGAA
>JBEGMB010000294.1:0-7356 GCA_041183245.1 Bacteroidota bacterium | reverse complement strand
CTTCATTTTTTTAACGTTTAATAGCACATGGCTCCCTCAAGTTTACCCCAACTGGTTCCGCAGTTTTCTACCTTACGTACTGAATTGAAAATGCACGAATTGCTTCAGGCGGTTTGGGCCCAACTAGAAAAAGACATCCATGCGCTTGGCTTGGTCATCTCGCCTGTAGATGGGGTGGAACTCCCTGTAATGCATCTACATCTCGTTTTATTCTTGCGTGAACTTGCACCCAGTTCGCTACCCGAGTTTTTATACCGCGTTGATTTACCCGAAACTTCAGAAGTATTAGATCCAAGCACTGAAGATTTCTTTGAGAATTTAGCTTGGCTAATTTTACGCAGAGAGGCACTGAAAGTATACTTTAGATTGCACTATGCGGGATAATAGACTGAGTTTAGCCTCAATTCCTTACCTTTGCACACAATTTAATGCATGAGCGATTTACTTTCCAAACTTGAAGCCATCCACTTTCGATTTTTAGAAGTCGGAAAAATGATTACCGATCCGGACATCATTTCTGACATGGACCGTTTTGTTAAATTGAGCAAGGAATATCGCGAATTGGAAGAACTCGAAAGCTATTACAAACGCTATTCAAATGTCCTTTCTAATTTAAGTTCAGGCAAAGAATTACTTGAACAAGAAACCGATCCGGAAATGCGCGAAATGGCCAAGGAAGAGATCGATGCCCTAGAACAAGAACGACCAGCATTGGAAGAAGAAATCAAAATGATGCTGATTCCAAAAGATCCAGAAGATGACAAAAATGCCATCGTGGAATTGCGCGCCGGTACGGGAGGTGATGAGGCTTGTATTTTTGTTGAAGACATTTTCCGAATGTATACCATGTATTTTAAAGAAATGGGTTGGCAAGCGGAAGTAATTAACTCTTCAGAAGGAACAACAAAAGGGTTTAAAGAAATTTCAATTCAAATAACAGGGGCCGGAATTTATGGCGCTATGAAGTTTGAATCTGGAGTACATCGCGTACAACGCGTCCCTGAAACCGAATCACAAGGTCGAGTTCATACCTCAGCAATTACTGTTGCTGTGCTTCCAGAAGCTGAAGAAGTAGACTTTAAATTGGATATGAATGATGTGCGTAAAGATACCTTCCGCGCTTCGGGTGCAGGAGGACAGCACATTAATAAAACCGAATCAGCCATTCGTTTAACCCACATTCCTACCGGAGTGGTGGTTGAATGTCAGGATGGACGTTCTCAACATAAAAACCTAGAGCAGGCAATTTCAGTATTACGTTCCCGCTTGTATCAAGCAGAATTAGACCGAATCCATAATGAACGTGCAGCGCAACGAAAAACCTTGGTTTCTACCGGGGACCGTTCCGCTAAAATTAGAACCTACAATTATCCGCAAGGGAGAATTACAGACCACCGAATTAATAAAACCATGTACAATCTGGCTTCGTTTATGAATGGAGATATTCAAGAAATGATTGATTCATTGCGAATGGCAGAGAATGCGGAAAAACTAAAAGGTCAAGAATAATGACACGGAGCGAACTCATACATCAAATTTTCGCAAAACAATCCTTTCTGTGTGTGGGCTTAGATCCCGTCATAGAAAAAATACCAGCCCATTTATTAGCATTTGAAGACCCAATCTTTGAATTTAATAAACGGATCATTGATGCAACCTCAGAATATGCGGTAGCTTACAAGCCAAATACGGCATTTTATGAAGCGTTGGGAGTGAAAGGATGGGAAAGCCTTGAAAAAACGATTAAGTATATCCCAAATGAATGTTTGATTATCGCCGATGCAAAACGTGGAGATATTGGTAATACGTCAACGGCCTATGCGAAAACGTTTTTTGAAACACTTCCTTGCGATGCTGTTACGGTAGCTCCGTATATGGGAAAAGATAGCGTTCAACCGTTTTTGAAGTTCGATGGCAAGTGGGCCATTGTACTTGGATTAACCTCAAACGAAGGGGCAAACGATTTTCAATATTATACAAACAAAGAGGAACAACCGCTTTATGCCAAGGTGATTTCTACCGTAATGGAATGGGGGACTTCTGAAAATTTGATGTTTGTTGTTGGTGCCACACGTACCGAACAATTAGCAGATATTCGACAGATTGCGCCTGAACATTTCCTATTGGTTCCTGGAGTAGGAGCACAAGGAGGCTCCTTAGAAGACGTGTTTAATGCCGGTGCAAATACGGATTGTGGTTTGTTAGTGAATGCCTCACGCTCTATTATATATGCAGGATCAGGAACGGATTTTGAAGTGGCTGCAAAAAAAGAAGCGCTGAACATACAATCCGAAATGGCCTTGTATCTCCAGCGCTTAACGCGATGAAAAATGCGTATATCTTACTTAGAAGCTAAATCGTTTGATTGAATTTCTGTCTTCGTAGACCCGTAAGCATCGCAACCAGCTTTTCTTGAAGCACCACACGATGTTAAAATCACAGATGCAACAACAGCCAATAGAATTAAAACATTTACCTTCGTTTTCATAGTTGTGTGTTTTTGTTGTTTGTGTATCCTCTAACGAGTCTTGACGATATAAAGTTACAAAATTTGTGAAAAGGTTCCGTAAATGTTGAAAATTAAATGTTCAATTAAAGCGTTACGCGTAGAATGAAGTATGTTGTTTTACTGAGTAGTATACTCATTTTTTCGGGGATTTTTGCCCAAAAAGTGAGTGTAAGCTATTTATTTACAGCCCCATCGGAAGCGGTTTCTTCTTCCTTCTTCAAAAAACCACATGTCCTCGCATCACGCCAATTCCTTGCCATGGAATTAATGCAAGCGTCGTTATACCTAACGGAACTTGGGTATTATACCGCAACGCTCGATGTGGATTCGATCTCCGAAGCCCCGAATATTAACGTTAAGGTATTTCCCGGAGAGCAATTTAATGGGGTTCAACTTACCCTTTCCTCGGAACTTGTTCCTTGGTTTGAGCAATACACTCGTTCATCCGTGCGTGTCGCTGATGCCATTGTGTTTAAATCACCGAGCGCCTATGCATCAGCGTTACAACAGGTCATTCGAACGTTTCAAAATAATGGGTACCCCTTTGCCGCATACGACTTTGATTCCTTAGGTTATGCAAAGGGATTGATTTCATTAAATGTTTCTTTGATTAAAGGTCGCAGAATGCAATGGAAAGAAATAGTAATCAAAGGCGATTCCTCCATTGCCTTGAAACCTATTCAACAAATTATTGGGATTCGTTCAGGTGATTTATTTTCAATCGATAAGCTAAAAGATATCGATGACCGAATTGAACAACTGACCTTTGTTGATGCCATAAAACCTTCTGATTTTGTGTTTTCGAAAGACGGCATGACCCTTTATCTTTATTTAAAGGCCACCAAATCTTCTAATGTTAATGGTGTTTTAGGCTTACAGCCAAATCCCGTGAGCCAGAAAATTGGATTAACCGGTGAATTACAGTTGAAACTAAACAATGCCTTGCGTCGAGCGGAACAACTTGATTTCAATTGGCGAAGCATTAAACCAGCTACCCAATTACTCAATCTCAGGTTGCTTTATCCATACTTATTCAATTCCTTGCTTGGAACTGAAGTGAAATTGAATTTATATAAACGGGATTCCACCTTTCTGGAACTGAAATCAACGCTTGGAATACAATATCAAGTGGGTAGAAACTGGCAGCTTAAAGGCATGTTTTCCTATTTCGGAAGTAATCGATTGTATGCGGCTAACAGCAGCGCAGAGTTCTTGAATGTGACCTCCCTTAAAAATTCCATGTACGGACTTGGAATAAACTATAAGAAATTAGATTATTTACCGAATCCACGGGCAGGACTTGCATTCCAATTGGAAGGATTCATTGGGCAACGGAGCGTTTTGAACGATTCATCGGGAAAGGTTGTTAATGCAAAAGTTTACATGAATTTGGAGCATTTTATTCCCATACACAAGCGCTGGGTTATACGATATCAATTGTCTTTTGATACCTATTTAGCACCTTCCATTTTTTCAAATGAATGTTATCGATTTGGAGGATTGAACACGCAGCGAGGGTTTAATGAAGAACAATTTCTAGCCACTACGAAAAGTGTAAATCAAGTGGAACTTCGGTATTTACTCGACCGAAATTCGGCTGTTTTTGCGTTTTTCGATCAATCTATCTATGAAAACAGAAGCAACAACAGCTACCAAAAAAATGCGCCAATGGGCTTTGGTGTTGGAGCAAATATAGGTTCAACTGTTGGCATTTTTTCCTTGGCCTACGCCCTAGGTCTTGAAAAAAATAATCCCTTTGATGCCCGTTCCGGAAAAATCCACTTCGGTTATATTGCCTATTTTTGAGGCATGGACCTTCACGGGAAAGCCCTTTATTTATCCTACGACGGATTAACCGACCCCTTGGGGCAAGCTCAAATCTTGCCGTATTTGCTCGGACTGGAACAACAAGGGATGGGCTTCGTTATCATTTCTTTTGAAAAAAAGGAGGCATTTTCTGCTCACAAACAACACGTTCAAAAACAGCTTGAGGGGCGAGATATCCAATGGATAACACTTTCCTATACAAAGAAACCAGCTGTGTTTTCAACGGTATATGATCTTTGGCGTATGAAACGTGCGGCAAGGAAGACACTAACAACAGCTCACACAATTATTCATTGCCGCAGTTACCTTCCCATGCTGGTGGCCATGTCCATTAACCAAGGTCGAAAGGTGATTTTTGATATGCGTGGCCTTTGGGCAGATGAACGGGTTAATGGAAACTTGTGGCCGCAACATAAGCTGCTGTATCGATGGATATACCGCTATTTCCTGCGCAAAGAACAGGCGTTTGTTCAGCAAAGTGATGCGCTTGTTTCCCTTACCTACGACGGGATTAAAGCCCTTACGGAACGCTACGGTACAGGTATTATTGAAAATAAATCAACTGTTATCCCTTGTTGTGTTGATTCAGAATTATTTCAACCCAAGAATCCACAATTGGACCTTAAGCGTTCCTTAGGTATACCTGATGAGGCTAAGGTGTTAATTCATGTGGGCTCCGTAGGTACATGGTATCGATTGGACCAGGAACTTGTTTTTTTTAATGCTTTATCTGCTGTAGATTCCTCTTGGTATTTTTTGATTCTCACCAAAGACACCGTCGCAGCAAGAGCAATAGTTAATTCAAATCTTACGCTTTCTTCGCGCGTGATCATTCACAGCGCAGCCCATCACGAAGTACCATCATTCCTGAATCTAGCCCAAGCGAGCATTCAATTCATAGAGCCGGCGTATTCAAAACGTGCCTCCTCACCGGTTAAATTAGGGGAGTCCTTGGCGATGGGAGTTCCTGTAATAACCAATGTAGGCATAGGGGATTCGAAGGCCCTAATTCAAGAGGGTTCTGCCGGAATTTGCATTAACTCCTGGGATGATATTCCTTCCTCGGTAATGGATTTTCAACGCATGCGCTTTGATTCAAATGCGATTCGAACATATGCGATACGCACCTTAGGACTTGAGCAGGGCATTAACGCGTATCAACAGGTTTATAAAAAAATGCTGTCCCATGATTAAGGTTGCTATTCTTTGTCCGTATCCTTTGGGAGAAGCGCCTTCACAACGCTTTCGGGTAGAGCAGTATATTTCGTGGTTGGCTACTCAGCATATTCATGCCACAAGTTATCCCTTTTTAAGCTCAAACGCTTGGGAAATATTTTATCAGTCAAATAAGCCCATAACTAAATCATTTCAAATATTCTTGGGATTCATTCGACGTGTTTTGCTCTTAGTAAAGTTGTTTTCTGTGGATTATGTGTTCATTCATCGCGAAGCAACGCCGGTTGGACCTCCCATTTTTGAGTGGCTGATCGCCAAGGTATTGAGAAAGCGAATTGTTTATGATTTTGACGATGCCATTTGGTTGCCAAATTATAGCAAACAACATCGGTTCATTCACCGATTGAAAGCGTATTGGAAAGTGAAATTCATTATCCGTTGGTCATATCGAGTTTCTGTTGGAAATGAATTTTTAGCTTCGTATGCATCAAGATATAATGCATATGTAGATATTATTCCTACTACCATTGATATGGATTACCATGCCTTGTACTCGGATTCCACGCGCTCTACACTTCCAGTTATTGGTTGGACCGGAACGCATACTACGGTAGATTATTTAAAACCAATCGTACCTGCCTTAGAAAAATTAGCGGCGATTCATGCCTTTGAATTTGTCGTGATTTCCAATGAACCACCATCTTTTTTCATTCCAAATCTGCGGTTTGTTCGCTGGAATAAATCCACAGAAATTGAAGACTTAAGTCAATTTTCAATTGGAGTCATGCCACTTGAAGATACCGAATGGGCTAGGGGAAAATGTGGTTTTAAGGCCTTGCAATATATGGCCTTAGGGATTCCAACCATTGCCGCTAATGTGGGGGTGAATTCGACGATAATATCACATGGTCATGATGGATTCATCGCGAAGACCACGGAGGATTGGTTTGAATACATGAATGCCTTACTTTCTGATGCATCGCAAGGAAGGATGCTGGGTGTTAATGCGCAAGCATGCATTCGGAACCGTTTTTCTGTTCAGGCCAATCAAGAAAACTACCGCTCACTTTTTACCTCATGAAATTACTTTTCGCAACACAAAACGAACACAAAGCCTCAGAAATTCGAGCCTTATTGCCTCAGGGATTTGAATTACTCAGTCTAAATGACATACAGTACACGCAAGATATTCCGGAAACGGCAGATACCCTGGAAGGAAATGCCTTACTCAAGGCAAATGCAATCTTTGAACATACGGGTATAGCCTGCTTTGCTGATGATTCAGGCTTAGAGGTCGCGTTCTTACATGGTAAACCCGGCGTACATTCAGCGCGCTTTGCCGTTCCTGAAAAAAATGACCGAGCCAACAGTGAAAAATTACTTTCCCTACTTGAACATGCGCCCAACAGGGATGCGCAGTTTCGCACCGTAATCGCCTATGTTGATGGAACCGAACCGCGCTATTTCGAAGGGTTCGTTAAAGGGACGATCTTGACTGATTTTCGAGGGAATCAAGGTTTTGGGTATGACCCCATTTTTCAACCCTTAGGTTGGGATAAGAGTTTTGCGGAAGTTTCTACAGCTGAAAAAAATAACATCTCGCATCGGTCGCTTGCCTTTAAGCAGTTCTTAGGCTACCTCCATGCTGTGAATAAAATTTAAGGCTTTTCTTCTCTTTCCCGTTTTGCATCCGAAGTGAATTCTGTACTTTCGTAGAAAGACTTTCACCATGCATTTTTCACAAGAATTAGCGGATCGTTTCATGCGATATGTGCGCATCGATACCGAGGCAGATCCAAACGCTAGCAGTTTCCCTTCCTCCGAAAAACAAAAAGACTTAGGTC
>JBEGMB010000293.1:0-2836 GCA_041183245.1 Bacteroidota bacterium | reverse complement strand
AATGTCCTGGTACCGATCTCGCATAAGGAAAAAGTAAATACTGGATTCCAACACCTCTATCACATAACCGCCACTTTTGAGTTCCGTTTCCGGAATGTTTCGAATGTCATGGGCGATCAGTCTTGAAAAAGCTACTCGCTCAGTGGACGGAAAGTCCATTTGATTCCAAAAGTCCAATATGTCCTTTTTCATGGAGCTATATGCGGTCGATTTGTCCTGACCTTGCAACAGGTATTCACCGAGTTTCAAATAGATCAGGCAGGACATGGCTGCTCGAACATGTTTGTGCGTTAAGGCGGAAACTTGCCAAGTGATTTCAAATTGCTCATGTATCGGCTTGCCCTGCAGGTAAAACAATAAAGGTAATATCCGCATTAACGAACCATTGCCATTGTCGAACTCTTGCGCATGCCAACGCAAATGAGACAGGGCTTCTTCTTTTCCTGATCGCAGAATGCCTCGCAATTCAGTGAGCGATTCAGCGGTGGTAATTCCAATGTCAAAAACCTCCCCACGAGCTGTCCAAAACCCTTCGCTTTCCCATTGCAGAAAATAGGTGGATAATACCTTCAAACTAAAAGTTTCATTGGCCAGGGCTTCGGCCAAACAAAAGGTCATAGAGCTATCGTCAGACCACGTGCCAGGTGGTTGCTGGTGGCTGCCATATCCAATCATGTCGGTGGCAGGAAACGCTTGCATTTTCGTTCTTGTCGAAAACTCATAGGGAACACCCAAAGCGTCACCGATGGCCACTCCAATAAGCGCTGAATAGATTTGTTCAGAGGAGAAAGTGGTCATATCCAGAGGGTCAACTGAGATTTTATCAAATGTAGTTTTTCCTTTTTGAAAAAGGAGACAAATAGAAAAAAATGTGGTCAGTGCTATCGATGTTGGGACATTTTTAATGAGCAATCAACTTCGAATCCTTATCGAATGTACACGTTATTTTTAATCATAGGGAATATTACGGTTGAGTAAGCCGATTATTAGAACCCATTCCGGCTATCCGTTCCAAGCTTTGTGCTTTGCACAAAGGCTTTCCACTACTATCCGGGGTAGTTTTTTGCTTCGCAAAAAAAAAGGGCTGTCATCAACAGCCCCTTTTTGTTCACACAATCCTTTATTCAACTATCAATCTTTGTGTCGAAGTTTGGCCTTCATTGGTCCATTGCACCAAGTAAATACCTTGTGGCAATTGGCTCACGTCAAAAGTTGTTTTGGTTTGGGTAGTATTAGCTTGGAATACTTTTTTTCCATCCATTGATAAAACAGTGAGTTGACCATTGCGGTGAGCGGGTAACAATACATTCACTGATTCGTTGGCAGGATTTGGAAATATTCCGATGTTGTTTTCTAATGCAACAACATTCGTTGGATTTCCTTGTGGCCATTGGCTGATGATATTCAAAGTAAAAGGTTGTGTCATAACACCACCGGGTCCTCCATTACCCGATTCATCCATATTGAATGTGATGCAATTATATCCCCAACATCCGGTGCTGTCAGAAGTGCTCAAGCACAAGGTATAGGTTCCGATGTTGTTGTAAACATAGGTAGGATAGGCCGTAGTGCTGTATCCGCCCAATGAGTCACCAAAATACCATTCATAGGTCATTAAGTTATCTCCCGTTTCGGGCATGTAAACCCATATTTCGTATGGGTTGGTCACCAATGAATCGGGAACGAGCATTATATCCACATAACATCCCTCTCCGGATTCATCTATCTCACCATCACAGTCGTTATCCACATTGTCACCTACAATCTCGTTTATATAGGGACTGATCATGAAATCATTGTCATTGCAATCAATATTGGCAGTAGCACCATCACCATCATTGTCGATGTCCATACCTGCACAAGGACCTTCGACAAGCGACCAATACACGTTTTGGTTAGCGGGGATATTCCAGGTGTTTCCATTTTCGTCCTCGAAAGTGGCGGCATTGCTGGTACCGCTAGAATCCACACTTCCGTAGTAATAAATGGTGTAGCAATTGGGCGATGCACAAAAATAATAGTTATCAAATCCGTACATATTGAGGTTGGAATAATATCCGGTGGTGATATCTTGAATATTCATCCAAGAACCATTGGTACTATTGCCAGGATAGATGTGGATCAACTCTCCTTCGCATGTGTAAATGCACGATCCATCGTTCATCGTGGCTGCAGGATTGTAATTAAGTGCTAAAGAGTCATTACAACCATAAATGTAAGTACAACTATTATCGCTAGCTGTTGCATCTGGATTGAAATTGACAGCGAGTGGATCCGTACAACCGAAAATTTCACCGCAAGTTCCATCCATGCTAAAGTTGGCAGAATCCCAATTCAAATTGTTGGCTAGACCCGTATGGATAACTTGGCCACTTCCATTATTCACCCAAAAATAACCATTGTACCAACCGTTATTACCCGCATTATTAGACATCAATGCGGTATAACATTCACCGGCTTGCAGACAAATACTTGTATAATATATGGCCACATTGCCGAGTGAAGGGCTGGTGAAAATCGTGTCACCCGCTGAATTCACAATGTTCAATGTCACCTCGTTTCCATTAGAAAATGTACAGATGTACAATTGAGCGTTGACTGAACCCGCTCCATTACAATAAACGCAAGAGCTGTCGGGGATGGTGGCGTTTGGGTTGAAATTGGTGGCAGAAGGATCGGTACAACCACTGTAATCACAAGGACCGCTCACATTGGCGGAGGGATCGAAATTGACGGCATTAGGATCCATACATCCAACGCTTACCGTATTTCCGCATTCCACTCCTACTCCAAAATAAAACATGCCAATGCCGCCTGTTGCTAGGGTGCCCTGGTA
>JBEGMB010000292.1:0-9177 GCA_041183245.1 Bacteroidota bacterium | reverse complement strand
AAAAACGGCATATAAGGACAGCATGTACGCTCGAATATTACGCAATCCGTTAAAGGAAAAGAAATATGTTTATTCGGATTTATGCTATTATTTCATGCAACCGATTTTTGAAAAAATAACCGGTCAGAAACAAGATCAATACGTCCGAAACCACATCTATTCCCTCATGGGTCTACGTTACATCAATTATAAACCACTTTCACATTACAACAAGAACCAAATTGTCCCAACGGAAAACGACCAATATTTTCGTAAGCAATTGTTGCAAGGTCATGTGCATGACCCAGGCGCTGCGATGTTGGGCGGAGTTGGTGGTCATGCCGGCTTATTTGCCAATGCAACAGATTTGGCGAGTATCATGCAATTATTTTTGAATAACGGAAGCTATGCTGGACAACAATTCTTCGATAAATCAACCGTGACCTATTTTACAAAAGCTCAATTTACGGGGAATAAGCGCGGAATCGGTTTTGATAGGCCTTCAGCATCAGGCGGCGGAACCTGTGATGAATTAGCATCTCAGCAGAGTTTTGGTCATTCCGGTTTTACAGGAACCTTAGCATGGGCCGACCCGAAGAACGAGGTGGTGTTTGTGTTTCTATCCAATCGGGTTCATCCGAGCCAGGATAATTGGAAACTACGTGATATGGGCATTCGTACAAACATTCAGCATGTAGTGTATGAGATTGTCAATGCGCGTTATGGGAAGTAGGTAAAAGGACATTGGGACTATTGGACTATTGGACTATTGGACTATTGGACATCTGGATTTTTGGACTATTGGACATCTGGATTTTTGGACTATTGGATTTTTGGACTATTGGACATCGGGACTTTTGGAAGTTAAATTCTCTGAACGTCTAAATATCTTATTATCTTAACGTCCTAGCCTCTAAATGTCTTCGTATCCTCCTCGCTATTTAACCCGATTAAAGGCCATTGCTTTGAGCATCCATTTTGGTAAAAATTTCCCTGCGGGACGGTTTTTCAAATTAATGTACCAGCCAAGCTTTTTGATCACAGGAACCTTATGGGTTTCAACAAATTCAATCCATGCCCCATCAGGATCTTCGATGTAAGAAAATCTACCGCCTGCTTCACCCATATCAAAGGTATCTGAGCTGTCTACGGTAAATGGAAACCCTGCTTTTTCGCAACGTGTTTTAAGTTCATCCATTCCTTGGATATCAAAGCACAAATGAATAAAGCCCCAATCACCCCAAAAACGGTTTTCAAAAATTCGTCTGACGTCCTTGCGGTCTATAGCTTGTACGAGTTCAATGGAGGTTGGGCCAAGTAGTTTGGCAAACGGACCTTTTCTATCTTCCCGGTGAATCAATCGCACCCTGCGAAACGTACCATTGGATAATACACCAAAATCCTCAAAGGACCTTGTTTCATCGTATACAATAGACTCATATCCGAGTACTTCTTGGTATAGCTTAAGCGAGGCTTCCATATCTGAAACACCTATTATACTTCCGGCAACACCCCCACATTGCGAAGGATGCCCGGTATTACTAAACCAACCTAGTCCTTGAACGACCTGAAAAATATTACCATTTGGATCCTCGACAAAGAACGCCAATGTGCCATCCGGTGTTGCTGTAGGTTCGTTTAGCACCTTAGCTCCTTTCGATTTCATGTGTCGATAGGATTCTCGAACATTTCGTGATTTGATTTTGCATGAATACAATCCAAGGTCACCAAGTTTCACCTCAAATTTTGGTTTCTCTGTATTTCTGCTGGTGAATTGCCAAATTTCAAAACCACCGCCACTATCCATACTAAGTGCTAATGTTGCCGTACGTGCATGCACTACACCACCGGTATATTTTGTCATTAAAGGCGCTTCTGCAGCTTCTTCAAAAATTCGGACATCCACCCCAAACATGGTGCGATACCAGGCCCATATTTCTTGGACATTCGGCACCCCGATTCCCATTTGTTGTATACCACAGATAATTGGCTTCATTCAATAAATTTTATGCAAAATTAATTTTTCTAACGAACTGCACGCTCGTTGAACAGCACATAACCAAAGCTCACTTGGAAATTTAGTGGAATCGCTTGTAAAGGAAAATAATTCAAGGTCGCACGAATTGGTCCCAACGGCGTGTGATATAACAAACTTGTAGAAGCCAACCAAGTATCACCTTTAAAGGGCTTTGAATACTGAATAGAACCATCTTCCAATTTTTGAAGCGTTAAAAATGGCTGATAATAATAAAAATCGAATCGATACTCAAGTCCTTTAACCAGTGGAAAAACAAAGTTAGTTCCTATTGCGAAAAACTGAGGAGAACGATATTCCTTAAAGAAATAGGTTTCCAAATCGGGAATAACATTTAATGTTGGCATCGATAATAAACTTGCCGTATAATTCGCAAATAAAGACTGGGAATTGAACATGGCTTTACCATGAAGGCCCAAATGAACATGCGGTTTTGTTAAAAAATAATACTGTCCCTCAATGTTTATATTTAACCAATCGTGCTGTTTGGTAACAGTACTATCAAACAAGGCTGTTGAACCTGGTACTGTTCGTTCCAAAGCCGTCAAATACTTAACCTTAAACGTGAAGAAATGTCCTTCGCTAGCAAACTGCTTTCTATTAAGCGAATTGTCTGTTATCTCATAAGACATCAAACTTCCGTTCAAATGCGTTGCATCTGTTGTATCGGTGCTTAAAAAATTTGAAGTTTGGTAGTAATCATCCTCCAAATTAAATAATCTCACATCGAAAACACCTTTGGAATTATTTAGTATCGGATGCTTTAGCTTCACCCCATAGTACATCTCATTTTGTACAAGAAAAGAAGGCTTAACATCTTCGAAAAATGTTGCGAAACTGCGGAAATAATCCCATCGGTTCATTACAAAATAAGCAGAAGCTGTCAAAGGAAAGACACTTGGAATATCAATCGTAGCTTCTCCCTTTGCCGATCCATAGAACTTACCGAAATAACTTTCTGCGTGAAGAGTTGCTGCGGCCTTTCCCATTATTCTATAAGTTAGCCCAAGGTATCCCGTATTGATTGGGCGAGAAGATAAATGTCCACCGACTTCTAAGCGAAAGGGTTTAGCCTTACGGACGTATAAATCCAAGTCAAAACTACTGTCAGGGTTTGCAGATAATGTAGGGTATAAATAATCAATCTGTTGCGATGCATATAAGCGATAGTATCTATTTTCGAATTGTTCCCAAGTAATGGGATCTTGTTTTCTCGATTTCATTAGAGAGCGAGTGACATAACTCGGTGATTTCTTCTCGTGAAACGAAATGTTTATATCGGAAATTAACTTGGTGTCCATTTCACATTTCAACGCTTTTCGTTGTATTCCTAATAGGGTTGCATCTGAACGGGTTGTAACAAGTTTTTTTAATGAGTCCATTAACCTCATCGTTTCATAATACCCGCTATCGATGGCTTGCTTGACTTCTGAAAAATCAAAAGTTCCAACCTTGCTGTTTGGTTGTATTAAAATCCCTTGTGAACATGGTAAGGTATAGTCAGTTGGCGTTCTAGTCATATGATCTAGTAACCCAATAAAATTATGTTCGTCTGGCAAAGGGCTGTTATCAGAAACATTGCTTCCAATAATAAAGTCCGGATTGAATTCATTGTAGAGTACGTTTACGGGGAAATTATTGTACAAACCTCCGTCGAAGTATATGATGTCATTGATTTTAATGGGATTGATGTACAAGGGATAGGTCATAGAGGCCCTAACCGCTGCATTTAAATTTCCTGTGTCAAAAACAACACTTTTCTTGTGAATCACATCACTGGCCACGCAACGAAAAGGGACTAAAAATTTATTAAAATCCTTTCCAACTAAGGCACTTGTTGCACCCATTATTTTTAGCATTTCCAAATCCAAATACCTTGGACGTATTACATTCATAGGGATTGAAGTCATGAGTAGAGAATCCGTACTGAACGGAAATTCAAGCATGCTCGCATCCGGGTCGCTTTCTCGATATAAATACCTTCGATCAGAAGGAATACTTCCCGCTGTCATCATTTGAAAGGCCGGGGATGTGACATAAGCTTCCATTTCTTTAGGTGACCATCCACAGGCATACATCGCACCTACCAAAGCACCGGCCGATGTACCGCAGATATAATCAATTGGAATGTGATTTTCTTCTAAGGCTTTCAGTACACCAATATGCGCTAAACCTGTGGCTCCACCACCACTTAAGACTAGACCGATTTTTTGTTGGGAATGGAATTGAAGTGAGACACCACATAAAAAAAAGAAAAATAAAATGGTGCGTATCCCCTTCAAAGTTTGTTCATTTGTACAAAAATACGTGCAATACAGTGTCAATGGCAAAACAGACAGCAGAAAGTGACAAAAAATTAACAATTACATTAAAATGTTTTTATGGTTTCGAGGATGTTCTTATGGAGGAACTCCAAGAATTAGGCTATACTGATTTAATTAAGGGGAATCGTGCAGTAACCTTAAAAGGAAGCTGGCGCGATGTTTACTATTTAAACCTTTATAGCCGCTGTGCAATTAACGTGTTAGTTGAAATCACCCGTTTTCCGTTTAGAAATGAAAAAGATATTTACGATGCGGCGCTCACTGTAAATTGGTCCAATTTATTCCATGAACGCAATACCTTTGCCGTAAGAGGAGCTATTCAAACCAAGAAAATACGCAATACCCACTACCCCTTTCTGTTAGTAAAAGATGCCGTGGTAGATCATTTTAAAGAACTTAACAAGGAACGCCCCTCGATTGATACCAAGCATCCAAAAATTGGACTTGATTTGTATCTTACCGATTACGAAGGGGTAATATCTTTAAACACCAGTGGATTGCCCTTATTTCAGCGCGGGTATCGGATTGCAACCGGGATCGCTCCGATCAATGAGGTGGTAGCTGCCTCCTTAATTCGATTATCGGGTTGGGACAGAAAGCAAGCGTTTTACGATCCTTTTTGTGGTGCTGGAACGTTTTTAATTGAGGCCGCTTTGCTCGCAACGGGAATTCCATCAAACATTGAGCGAACACATTATGCATTCAAGAACCTCAATACCTTCGATGCGAACGTTTGGCAAGAAATCATCGATCAAGCGCCGAGAATTGTAAAGGAATTACCATGCAAAATTGGTGGCTCTGACATTTCCGACGAAATGGTACTTAAAACCCGTCGTAACTTACGGGGATTTTCCTTTGGTCGCTTTGTTAATGTTCAATCCCTCGATTTTAATGCCATTGAAGCGAATCCGGAATTTGATTTTCTCATGTGTAATCCACCGTATGATGAGCGATTAAGCTTGGAGGACGAAGCATTGTATCAGCAAATCGGAACCTGGTTAAAACACAAAATGCAAGGGGTACCAGCTTGGATAATTAGCAGCAACGAGGAAGGCTGGAAAGCCATTGGATTAAAACCAAGTAAAAAATATGAGGTATTCAATGGCGACTTACGTTGTAGCTTCAGACGATATGACACCTTTGCTGGAAGTAAAGCTGCGGCAATAGAAATCGACACAAAAAAAGCGTAAGGAAACCTTACGCTTAATCAAGTTATCTGTAAATTTTAAAATCTTAGCGTTGCCTGATTGGAACGTAGTTACGTTTCGTTTCTCCCGTGTATATTTGACGTGGCCGACCAATTGGCTCCTTGTTCTCTGTCATTTCTTTCCATTGCGCAATCCATCCCGGAAGTCTTCCTAAGGCAAACATTACAGTAAACATCTCAGTTGGAATCCCTAAGGCTTTGTAGATGATTCCTGAATAGAAATCTACATTCGGATAAAGGTTTCTTGCTTTGAAGTATTCGTCCTCTAAGGCTACTTGCTCTAATTTCTTAGCAATATCCAATAATGGATCGTTAACTCCTAACTTGTTTAATACTTCATCGCACGCTTTTTTGATAATTCGAGCCCGTGGGTCAAAATTCTTGTAAACGCGGTGTCCAAAGCCCATTAATCGGAACGGATCTTCTTTATCTTTTGCTTTAGCTACCCATTTATCTACATTTCCTCCATCGTTTGCAATCTGCTCGAGCATTTCGATTACTTCTTGATTCGCACCACCGTGAAGCGGGCCCCACAAGGCAGAAATCCCCGCAGAAATAGTTGAATATAAGTTAGCGTTTGAAGAACCTACAATTCTTACCGTAGAAGTAGAACAGTTTTGTTCGTGATCTGCATGCAAGATTAACAAAGTGTTTAATGCAGATACAACCACAGGATCAACTTCATAATTCTCAGTAGGCATACCGAACATCATGTACAAGAAATTCTTCCCATAATCATAATCGTTTCTTGGATACATGAAAGGGTGACGCATGGAGTTCTTGTATGACCAAGCGGCGAGTGTTGGTAATTTGGCGATCAATCGATGTACGGTAAGGTTTTTCATGTCAGCACTTCGATTCGGATCCAAAGATTCCGGATAAAAGGTAGATAATGAAGAGATCATCGAAGACAATACACCCATTGGATGTGCTTTTGCCGGATATGCCTCGAAAAACCGCTTCATGTCTTCATGAACTAGGGTGTGTTTTTTGATGCTGTTCTCAAAGTCATTCAACTCCGCTTGAGTTGGTAATGAACCGTAGATTAACAAATATGCGACTTCTAAAAAGGTAGCTTGTTCCGCCAACTGCTCAATCGGATAACCGCGGTAATGAAGTATTCCTTCCTCACCATCTAAAAATGTAATTGCACTTTTAGTTGCACCCGTATTCTTGTACCCTGTATCCAAGGTCACATAACCCGTTAAGTCTCTTAATTTCGAGATATCAATAGCTTTCTCATTTTCAGTACCGGTGATTACAGGTAATTCGTATACTTTTCCGTCTAATTCGATTTTGGCAGTTTCGCTCATGGTCTGTTAATCTGTTTCTAGTAAAATTTCCGCCTAATTTACTAAAGAAAATCGGGTTATGGAATAGATATCACTAAAATCTTGAACAAAATTTAAAGGCGGTTACATTTACCGAATTACAAATTCTTTAAAATATAGTCGTACATCATTGAAAACAAGTGATTTCGCGTATTTCCACCATATATCCCGTGGTTCTTATTTGGATATGCGAAAAAATCAAACTGCTTATTCGCTTTAACCAACGCAGTTATCATATCCGAACTGTTTTGAAAATGCACATTATCATCTGCCATGCCGTGCACCAAAAGGAACTTGCCTTTCAATTTATCTACGTGATTGATTGGAGAATTATCATCATACCCTGAGCCATTTTCTTGGGGTGTTCGCATAAATCGTTCGGTGTAAATATTGTCATAGTACCTCCAATTCGTGACCGGTGCCACAGCAATCCCCATTTTAAATACATCGGCACCTTTTGTCATGGCAAGCGACGTCATAAACCCACCGTAACTCCACCCCATAATTCCCACTCGATTTGCATCCACGTATGGTAAGGATTGAAAATACTTAGCGGTACCAATAAAATCCTCTACCTCTAACTTGCCTAATTGCAAATAGGTGGCCTTCTTAAAGGCTGCTCCACGATATTGGGTTCCTCTTGGATCAACAGAGACTACAACATACCCTTTCGATGCCAATAACTGATGAAACATAAAATCATTACCATCCCATTGGTTTGTTACTTCATTATGGCCAGGCCCACCATAGACATTCATGTAAACTGGGTATTTATTGGATTCATTAAAATTCGGAGGAAAGATTGTTGATACATTCAGCGCAGTACCATTTACCATGATGGTGCGGTACGTTTTCTCACTCAAATGTAAGGTAGATAAACCCTTGTTTAATGCTGCATTATCTTCCAAAACCTTTACCAAAGCACCATCTTCGTTATACAAGCTGTGTACAGGTGGGGTATTTCCATTTGAATAGGAACCAACGTAATACTTCATGCCTTGTGTAAAAGAAGCATCCATCCAACCTTCAGAAGGCGACAATATTTTTACCTCTTTCGTTTGAACATTAATTTGACACAGCACTTTAGAAACACCAAACTGATGGGATCGTGTGTAGTAAAAATGCGTGCCTGCTTGGCTCACACCGTATGAATCAATCAAGTCCATCTCACCGTCAGTAATTGAACTAAGTTTGCCCGAATAATCCAAGGTATACAGTTGATTATACCCTGATTTTTCTGAAGTAAAATAAAACCCGTTGCCATTAGGCATAAAATGTAAGGACTCATTCACGTCGACATAGGTATTGCTAACGTCTGTAAAGAGAATGCTGTGCACTGGTTTTTTTCCCGCAGTAAAATCTACCATATGGTAACTCAAGCTGTCTTGGTGTCGATTCATGGTCTGTAACAACAGGCGATTGGAAACATTGGACCATTGAATTCTAGGTATGTATTCATATTTACCCAAGGAAATTGGGTTGATTTTAGTAGGTTTAGCAACGGCTACCCAATGCGCTGTAACTACGGAATTATCTTCACCCGCTTTAGGATATTTATATTCGAACCGCTCAGGATACAAATCACCATAAAAATCAATTCCGAATTCTTTCACCCCTTTTTCTACAAATTTTAGAAAGGCTATATATTTAGAATCTGGAGACCAACTGTAAGCTTTTGTAATAGAAAACTCTTCCTCGTATACCCAATCGGTTGTTCCGTTGATCACTTTGTTTCGTTTTCCATCGGTGGTTAATTTAGTTACCTTACCGGAAGCCAATTCCTTTATGAATAAATCATTTCCATGAATAAATGAAACCTTTGTTCCGTCTGGAGAATATTCTGCTAAAGTTTGCGGACTATGTTCCTCAGACAACGCTTTAATTTCTTTGGTATCTAAATCATACAAATAATGGACCGCATTGTAGCTTCTTCTGTAAATCGGACTAATGGAATTCATGATAAGAATCTTTCGTTCCGATTTATCAAAACTGTAATCTGCAATGATTACCTGTTTGCCTTTACAGGTTAAGGTGCTTGCTTCGATAAGTACACTTGGGGCTTCGTTTGGCTTGGAAATATAGGCAAGGACTAAATTGCCTTCATCATCTAATTTGGTATATCGATCCCCGTCTGCGAGTGAATTAAATCCAAGTACTCCTTGAGCTCGATACTCAAATTTTTTCCAAATTTTTTCAACGCTGATTTCTTGGGCGAAAAAGGCGTTAAAAGCCAGTAAAATTAAGGTTGTGTGTATATATTTCATGCGTTTGATTTGATGCGAATTTAATATATTTCAACAG
>JBEGMB010000291.1:0-3618 GCA_041183245.1 Bacteroidota bacterium | reverse complement strand
TAATGATTCATTTCGAATGTTACTCAAAACGAATATACAGTTCATTCCAATAACAAAAATAAAGTTCAACATAAAATGATTTTTTTTTACGTCTTTTGTTATGAATTTCCATGTACGTCGTTAACCTGAGGTTAAATATTAAAAATTAGAAAGCCCATGAACGAAATTATTTGTCCAAACTGCAATAAAGCATTTAAAATAGATGAATCAGGATATGTAGAATTACTAAAACAAGTTAGAACCCAACAATTCAATGAAGAGATTGAAAATCGCTTAAAACTGGCAGAACAGGAAAAAGAGAATGCGGTTCAACTTACTGCTGTGCAAGTTGAAAACAAAATGAAAGACCAAATCGCTGAAAAAGAGCGACAACTCTTAACATCACAAGCAGAGATGCAACGAATTACAAATGAACTAAACCTGAAAATAGAACAAGCGAAACTCGAACAGCAATTAACGGTAAGTGAAGCAGTTAAAGTCATGGAAAAGGAACGCGACGAGTTGCAAAATACACTTAACCAGAAACAACTAGAAACCCAATTGCTAGAAAAATCCTTACAAGAACAATTTCAATCAGCACTCAAAACCAAGGATGAAATCATCAAGTTAAAGGATGAAGAGATTGCCATGCGAAAGGATATGAAACTAAAACTCTCCACTAAAATGATTGGAGAAACCTTGGAACAACATTGCGAAAATGAATTCAATAAGTTACGTGCCACAGCATTTCGTAATGCCTATTTTGAAAAAGACAATAACTCAAGTTCTGGAAGTAAAGGAGATTTCATATACCGGGAGTCAGATGAACAAGGCAATGAAATTATCAGCATCATGTTCGAAATGAAAAATGAAGGGGATGAAACAGCAACAAAAAAACGCAATGAAGACTTTTTCAAGGAACTGGATAAAGACCGCATAGAAAAAAAATGCGAATATGCTGTCTTGGTAACGATGTTGGAAGCTGAAAGTGAATTGTACAATACTGGTATTGTCGACGTTTCTTATAAATTCCCTAAAATGTATGTGGTAAGGCCGCAGTTTTTTATTCCCATCATTACCTTATTGCGCAATGCAGCATTAAATTCAATTAAGTACAAAGCTGAATTAGCGCTCATGCGTAACCAAAACATAGACATAACCAATTTTGAAGATAAAATTAATGCATTTAAAGAAGGCTTTGCGCGCAACTATGACATCGCGAGTAGAAAATTCCAAACAGCCATAGATGAAATCGATAAAACCATTGAACATCTTAAAAAAACTAAAGAAGCATTACTTTCCTCAGAAAACCAATTACGTCTTGCTAACAATAAAGCAGAGGACCTTAGCATCAAGCGATTGGTGCATGGAAACCCTACCATGAAATCGAAGTTTGATGGGCTAAAAGACAATGATTCGGTAACAGGAACTAATTCATCTGAAGATTGAATTGAGTGCATTTAAACTACTTAATTACTCAAAGAGTAACGGAAGTTACATTATAAGCCAAACCCACTCCAGCGACGACTGAGTAGGCCGCTCGGCGGACGTATCGAAGGCAAGCGTATTACATAACAAGCTAAAACCCACAACTACTCCGTAGTTCGTGTTTTTTGTTTTTAGTCCTCAGGAGTACGCTTGCGCGTGTTCCGCGTTGGGAGTTACATAACAAGCTAAAACCCACAACTACTTCGTAGTTCGTGTTTTTTGTTTTTAGTCGCTTGTCAAAACACCTTTTGACCGCGTTAAAAACAAAAAACCCATTCCCTTGAGGGAATGGGTTTTAGCTTGTGACCTTGTCAGGATTCAAACCTGAAACCTCCTGAGCCGTAATCAGGTGCGCTATTCAGTTGCGCCACAAGGCCTTCCGTTTTTCAACGATGCAAAGATAGGACTTTCTTTGCTTTTAACAAATATAGCCGTTTATATTCACTACTTTTAACGCATTCTTTTTTCGTTTTAGTAGTTATATGCGTTACAATCTCTCAGAAATTAATGACCTCATCCGTAATCGAAGAACGATCTATCCGGAACAATTTAGCGAACGTAAAGTCCATAAAGAACAAGTAGAACTGATTCTCCAAAATGCCCAATGGGCACCGACTCATGGCAATACGCAACCCTGGAGATTTCATGTATTTATGGATGAAAGCCGTCAACGCTTAAGTCAGTTTTTAGGAAAGACTTATCTGGATCTTACTCCAGTTGATAAACAAAATGATGCGAAACTCGCTAAAATGCTTCGTAGACCGATGATTTCAAGTGTTGTTATCGCAGTTTCCATGAAGCGTCAAGTTGAAGAAAAGATTCTTGAAATCGAGGAAATTGAAGCAGTAGCTTGTGCAATCCAAAACATGCACCTCACGTGTACCGCCTATGGTCTTGGCGGATTCTGGGCAACCCCCAAGTTAATTTACTCAGAACAAATGAACGCTTTCCTAGGAATTGATGCGAAAGATAAATGCCTGGGCTTATTTTATATTGGATACCCAACGATTGAATGGCCTGCTTCCCATCGAATCCCCTTAGAATATCATACCCAATGGCTGCATGAATAACAGCGTTGTCTTCTATTTTGTTATGAGCTGGTTCCTTAGTTATGCACAACTGGGCGACAACCGTTTTCCTTCCTATTTTGGACTGCAAGTTCGTGGTGTATTTCCAAGCGATTTCGTAAGTAGCCCCTCACTCACCCTGTCCAAAGAAGGCATGAAATCTACCATTTCTCAAACACCCGGGTATTCATTCGGAGGAGTCGTACGGGTTGGATTAACGGAATTAATTTCCCTAGAAACTGGCATTAACTTTACCCAACGAAATTTCAGTATTGATGGTTCTATCGCGGATTCCGGAGTTTTCGTAACTAATACGCTGGGCTTCATTCAATACGATATTCCTATCAACGGATTATTCTACATCAAATTAGCCAAAAAGTGGTATGCCAATGCCTCCTTAGGGATTGTTGCAGGATTCAAACCAACAGACATTGCTACCTCCAATAACATCAATGGTTCTCAGTTTTTCTACCACACAGGCATTGTAAATAAAAAAGCTTCACTCGACTTAAATGGCAACCTTGGGTTTGAATTTCGATCCAAAAAGTCGGGTTTCTTTTACCTCGGAACGACCGTTAGACTCCCTGCAAAACCCCTCTTTGTATATGTTGCCACCTACAGAAATCAAGGGTATAAAGTCACACAATATGGCGATGTATCCGGGGCATACCTCGGTCTTGACCTGCGCTATTTTTTCAAAAATGTGCGTGCAATTCGTGAAGAGAAAAAACCCATCGAATAATTTAGGGCTGACAAATCACCGTATCGAGATAGGTTGAATAGCCAACCCATACGCCAAGCGCACCTCCTTCAATATTGGAAGGCACATTAATCGGTGTAGCAAATGGACTCCCCGATGAAAATACTTGATTAATCTTCTTTTCGAAAAAATTATATTCCTTCTTACCCATCCTAGATAAGCGCATTACTACGGTATCTCCATATTTATAAAATCCCCGCTCGTTTTCAGTATAGGTGGAATCATTAAATGACATCGGATTATAAACCGTGAATTCAAATGCTAAGCCATTGAAGAACACATCGTTAAAATACGGGTTAAACGGTTTTGTAAACATAGGATCCC
>JBEGMB010000290.1:0-5174 GCA_041183245.1 Bacteroidota bacterium | reverse complement strand
GTTTAAAGAAAAAACTAACACAGCGAATATACCAAACACCAGTCCTGTAGTCCACTTTGAATGATATTCGTTTTTAATTTTAATAGCAATTTGGTCGAATCTGTTAAATGCAGCTAGATCTTTTTCTAATTCACTGTCATTTGAATTTGTTCCCGTACTTTCATCCTTGATCCAATGGAACTGTTTATTGTTTTTTACCAGGTAATCTATGGTATCTTTAGTGCCGCCAAGGCCTCTTGATTCCAAACCATTCCATAGTGCGATTGTTACATCACATCGCTCAGCATTATATAAACTAACATTTAAATAAGCTTTATTTCTAGTTTCAACTAGCGAATCCGCTAGTTGACCATAAACTTCATAAGGATATTTTGAAATTATATTTTCGAAGATATTCAATCCCTTCTGGCTGAAATCCCTTTTATATTCTTCAACTGCAAATGGTAATATTATTTCTACAGGAATATTCATTTTTAGTGCCTCTTCAACAAACCAAGTATCTGCACCCTCAGCCAAATGCGAAACGCAGACTATTTCTTTATGTTTGCTTAAGAAATAAGCGAGTGAATATTTAATTTTTTCTCTTATTTCAGGCTCATTTTCTCCCGACCGATGGCCAATCCCTAAGACTCTAAACATTTTATTACCATTAGTTTCATTTGCCTTTTTAAAATTCAAACAAAGATAGAGAATTCATCTTTAAATACATACCCTCTTTTACAAGCGATGTTTGAGTAACCCCTCAAGTTCACCCCACTTCCCGATAGCGCACATCATCCATCCAACGCAGTTTATGCATTTCTCCGACTTCCAGGGAGAAGTATTCAAAGGTTTCACTAACTACTCCTTTGAGGCGATAAATACCTTTACCTTGAAAGGGGTATTTCCTTCCGGATTCGGGAAAATGTACGGTATCTAGGGTATCTCCATGAATGTCGAGAAAGGTACCAAAATACATGTAATCGCCCTTACTCGTTTTAGATTTTTTCACCGCCACCAAGTAGCCATACGTTTCGATATGCCGTCCGCGGCTGTAAGGAATTTGAGCGGCCGGTGTGTGTTCAGGAATAGCATCAGAAAGTAAGTCGAAGGGATTACACAAGGGAAAACCCAATAAATCCAACTGATCAAATACAAGTTCCATGGGATGCTCCTCAAAATCGGGCAAGACGAAGTCCTGCACGGGCGCAACAAACAAGCCTTCCTGTAGTGATTTCACCGGTGCTTTATACAAGCGATAATGCGCACGCCACAGCAACTGCTTGCGCGAAACTCCAAAGGAACGAAAGGCTCCGATTCGAATCAAAATAGCCAATTGATCCAGGGGCACGCGTACGCGGTTCAAAAAATCCTCAAAATCTTTAAATTCACCATACTTCGTGCGCTCTTCAAGCACATGGCGAAGCACCTCTACCTCCAAACCTTCCACTAACACAAACCCTAAAATCAAGCGCGTACCGTATAACACACAGGGATGAAATCCTTTTTGAATACAGGGAGGATCAATCTGTGCCCCATATTTACGGGCCTCATGCACATAAATTTCGGTGCGATAATAGCCTCCAAAATTATTCACGGTAGCGGTCATATACTCTAAAGGAAAATGTGCCTTCAGGTAAAGACTTTGGTAACTTTCTACCGCATAGGATGCTGAATGTCCTTTAGAAAAGGCATAACCCGCAAAACTGGCAATTTGATTCCACACGGCATCAATGAGTTCTTTGGCATAGCCTCGGCTGGCACAATTCCCGTAAAATGTCTCCTGCACCTTCGTGAATTCATCCCGCGAACGAAATTTACCAGACATGCCCCGCCGCAAGACATCCGCCTCAGCCAAACTCAAGCCCGCAAAATAATGCGCTACCTTGATTACATCTTCTTGATACACCATCACCCCATAGGTTTCTGGCATAATTTCCAACAAGAGCGGATTCGCCTTAGCTCTTCGTGCTGGATCTCGGTGACGTAAAATATACTCGTTCATCATTCCTGATTGAGATACCCCTGGACGAATAATTGAACTCGCCGCAACTAATTCAAGGTACGTAGCGACCTTCAACTTCACCATAAGCATACGCATCGCTGGAGATTCCACATAAAAACACCCCAAAGCCTTCGCCTCCAACAACATAGCCCTGATTTTAGCATCCTCCTTGAATCGCGGTATGTTGTGTATGTCTTCCAAGGGCGCCTCGGGTTGATTATACGCAATGATGTCTAAGGCTTCACGGATTTTACCCAATCCACGCTGACTCAATACATCAAACTTATACAAGCCCACATCTTCAGCCTCCAACATCGAAAATTGCGTAGTAGGAAATCCTTTAGGTGGCATAAAGGTGGCTGAAAACCATGTAATGGGATGTTCACTAATGATGATTCCCCCAGAATGTACACTCAAATGAGAAGGCATGTCTTGCACATACGACGCGTAGCGCAACACGAGCGCCGACATGCTGTCTAACTGATTCGGAGGAATACTTCGGTTGCTCAGTTTATCAATTTCGGTCTTGGGCAAGCCAAATACCTTACCCAATTCACGCACGGTGGCCTTATATTGAAAGGTATTGTAGGTGCATAACCATGCAGCGTTTGGGTATTTCTCAAAAATGTAGCGTACAATCTCATCGCGGTCTTTCCAAGAAAAATCAATATCGAAGTCGGGTGGATTTTTTCGGTAAAGGTTAATGAACCGTTCAAAATACAGGTCTAATTCTAGCGGATCTACATCGGTAATGCGCAAGAGGTAAGCCACAATGCTGTTTGCGCCGCTGCCTCGCCCTACGTAAAAGCATCCACGAGAACGCGCATACGAGGTAAAATCCCAGGCAATCAAAAAATAGGATAAATAGTCTTTTTGAGCAATGAGGTCAATTTCTTTTTCAATGCGTTCCACAATCTCATCATTCAGTACCGGGTAGCGGTAGGATATCCCCTCTGCGCACAACTTTCTTAGCAGTTGTTCATCCATGGCTTTTGACCCCGCATAGGAAATTGGATTTTGGGGTGAGGCATCTTCTCCAAACGCAAAAGAAACCTCGCAATCTTCCATGCACTGCTGGGCTCTGTTCCAAAAATCAATGGATTCGCGACACGCATCAATCAAGGCTGTTTTAGCCAGTAAAAACTCATTCCCATGCGCATGCCACTCCGCAGGGAGTTTAGACAACAAGACATTGTGATGAATTGCCCGAAGCAAGCGATGCGTATTAAAATCCCGTTTCGTTTTAAACATCATGGGACTTAGCAGCACCACCTTTTCTCGGTCGTATTTCTGTGCATAACGAAACTCCCACTGCGCTAATTCGGTAAGATCGATCTGAAAGAATTCATGTGAAAACAAGGGACGTGGCAGCTGAGTTTCTAGCGGATAAAACACCCAACAATTGGAAAAATGAGGCAATACGACTGGAAATGATTTTTCCTCATGGAGGAAGGGCGTAATAAAGCGATTCATCTCATGTATGCCGCGGTTATTTCGTGCCATCAGGGTGGCCACCGCATGTATTCCATTGCGTAATTCAACACCAACCACAGGACGTATGCCTTGTTTTTGCGCTTCACGCACGAAGGCTAAGGCCGATCCTGTATGGTTAATATCGGCTAGAAACAAGCAGTCATACCCTGCCTCTACGCCCCATTGAACGAGCGTTTCAGGCGCGTAAACGCCATACTTCAAACTGAAATAGGAATGAATTTTCATCGACAGCTTACTTAAATTCGTCGATTAGCTAATAAGGGCGGCGCTTCCCCGTCAAAGGGATTCCACCGTCCGATGGTCCGCGCCTCCATCCCCAAGGCACGAATCACTGCGCGATCCCCATACCGGATGCGGATACGGTCCATGGCTTGATACAAACGCGCATAATCGACTTGGTCGTCAAACAAACTCAACTGATGACTTCCTCCCACGAGGTCGCTATACCGTACCCCAATTAGGCGAACCAATAAGCGTCGATTATAGATTCGATCAAAGAGTTCAGCGACCAGGGGCAATAAATGATGGTCGGCTGCGGTGTAAGGTATCTTACGTTGCAGGGTTTGTGTTTGAAAATCGGAGAAGCGAATCTTAACTGTTACACAACCGCTTAACTTGCCTCCCCTACGCAACTGAAAGGCTAAATTTTCAGCCATGGCACTTAAAATCGCTTGAAGTTTACGCACATCAATGGTGTCGTGATCGAATGTGCGTTCGGTTGAAATAGATTTACGTTCCGTGTGTTGAATGACTGGAGACGGATCAATTCCCTGTCCTTTTTTCCAAATCGTTACGCCGTTTTCTCCGAGCGCGTGTTCCATCAGTTGCACGGGTAACTCTTGTAGGGTTTGTATCTTTCGAATGCCTAGATTACACAATGTTTGATATGTTTTCGTTCCTACCATGGGAATCTTAGCCACCGATAAGGGAGCCAAAAAGGCACGTTCATCTCCGTGTGATATAATCCGCTGGTTATTCGGCTTTGCTTCGCCGGTAGCGACTTTAGAAACCGTTTTATTTTGGGAAAGACCAAAGGAAATAGGCAAGCCGGTTTCTCGAATGATTTTTTGACGCAATTCACTGGCATACGTAAGGGTTCCAAAAAACCGGTCCATGCCCGTAAAATCCATATAAAACTCATCCACCGAAGTTTTTTCATACAGCGGTGAGGCCTCCCGAATGATATCCGTAACCATACGGGAATAGTAACTGTAGGTCTCTGAATTCCCCTTAATTACGATGGCTTCTGGACAGCGTTCTTTGGCCATTTTCATCGGCATAGCCGAATGAATCCCAACACGTCGCGCTTCATAGCTGCATGAAGCCACAACACCACGGTCGCTGGTCCCTCCAATAAGAATAGGTTTTCCGTTGAGGCGGCTATCAAGAAGCCGCTCACAGGAAACAAAAAAGGTGTCTAAGTCCATATGGACAATATTGCGCAAAAGAGCCATGGATAATGTATTAAAATTATACCGTACTGCGCGTTGAATTGCTATCTTTGAGTGACACAAAAGTAAGGTAAATAATTATATTCTAATCAATTTTTTAGATTAAATTTTAATCAAATGAGCTTAAAGCTTTTATTTATTGGAGCCAGCATCGCATTACTAACGTTGAATTGCAGTACAAAAAATCAAAAGAAAAAACCTTCGAATCCGAAAACACCTGAAGTAGTTGAAACAAAACCCAAATA
>JBEGMB010000289.1:0-9325 GCA_041183245.1 Bacteroidota bacterium | reverse complement strand
GGCGATAGTAATAATGATGCACGGGCACCGGTGAGGGTGTTGAGCATGTAGTTCGCCTGAAGTTGGCTGAACATCACCGTACAATTGCTATAATCCATGTAGTTCTCGTATTGAACCTGAGTATTGCCACAAGTCATTTGATTTCCAGAACAAGAACCCCCGTAGTTGAATGAGGGACCTGCCGTATTGGGTGTATCGTTGAATCCATCGTCCAAATTACAACTGCCAGAACCTCCCCAGGTATGGTCAAGCCCCAAATAATGACCTACTTCGTGGGTGAGCACGTTGTCGTTGTTCATCCCGAGGTTGTAATCCAAAACAATACCGTCAATCGATGCTCCGGGCAACATGTTATTGGTTGGACGGTAGGCATATCCGGCCGTACCTGAGTTTGCACCGTTGGAAATATCACAAATCCAAACGTTTAAGTATTTGTTGCGGTCCCAAATCTGAGATCCTCCGGTAGCAGAAGCTTTCATCTTATTCTCTTCACCCCCATTGTGGTTGTAATAATCTTCGTTGGTCGAAACACGTACCACACCTTGTTCAGCTAAAGGCACACCTGCCGGATCTTTAGTTGCTAGGCAAAAACTGATGTTTACATCTGCTGGAATAAAGCCAAAATTAGTGCGTGCATTGGCAGCGTCTTGGTTCAATAACTGAAAGTCCTCCTGTAGGTCGTTGAATACTTGCATGATGAGTGCGTTGGATACATTTTCCGCCGGATTGTTCGGATTGTGCACTACGTGAAAAATTACCGCGATCGTATTAACTCCTGGTGTTTTCTCAGGCTTGTAAGGCTTAGTCTTGGCCGCTTCTTCCAAATAGGATTGGTTAAATTCCCCCCATTTACCGATGCTTTCGTAATATTTTTGGGTCAAATCATGCGTGGCGCATGCATTGTTGTGCAAACCATGCCCTCTTTCTTTGGGTGGAGCGACCGCTTTTTGATCTAAAGCAGGGAGATTTCCGATGGATTTGACCGCTTGATAGGGGCGAGAGATAGGATTTGGAACGGGTTGTTGAGCATTCAAGGTGAAAGCAAATAAACCAAGACCAAAGAGCGAGCGTAAAGAGTGTTTCATAGGTAAAAGTTAGTTAACAAATATAAAAAATAAACCCTACAAGAAAAAGTAAAAAAAATGAGGTAAGCTCCTTTTCAAATTTCATTTTCGCGTCATATTTCCGTTAATTTCGCCAGTAGAACAAGCATACGATAAAATACCATGCAAAAACCAATCGACATGCCCCACAAACATGCTACCCTACTTGGCGCCTCAGGTTTGGTAGGAAATGAAGTATTAAAGGCTTTACTAGAAGCTCCTGAAATTGAAATGGTCACTGTATTGGTGCGTAAATCACTCAACATACAGCATCCAAAACTTGCACAACAACTCGTAGACTTTTCCTCGCTTGACGAAAGCGCCGTCCCAAGGGCTGACCTGCTTTTTTGTTGCATTGGATCTACACGAAAAAAAACACCGGATAAAACTGCATATTATTCGGTGGATTTCGGTATTACGCTAAAAGTATCTACCATAGCAAAGAACAAAGGCTATACGCAACTGCATCTTATATCCTCCATTGGAGCGAAGGCTACATCAAAAAATTTCTATTTAAACTTAAAAGGCAACATTGAAAAGGCCATCATTGATTTATCCTTCGATACCACGGTGATTTATCGCCCTTCTCTTTTACTTGGTAAGCGCCAGGAAAAACGACCTATGGAAAAACTGGGAAGAATCCTTGCTCCCTTGTTCGATGCTTTTACCTTTGGGGGACCTTATCATAGCGTTCATGCTAAGGTTCTCGCTTCAAAAATGCTGCAACGAACAATACTTCCGGCCCAAGGGGTAAGTTTTGCGTATTATCCAGATTTTTAATGGATTATTCTTCTTCAAAGAGCTGTATCTGCTCTTCTTGTTCCACGGTTATGCCAGGCACCCCGTTTTTATCCAATTCAACGCGCCCTTTAACCGCAATATATTTACCCATTAAATCAACCTCCGGTTTGTAACTGAAGTTCTTCCTACCATCCTTCCAAATCATCACCGAAAAAATCTGTTTCGGAAACGATTGATCCAAATTAATGAAAGTTGCTTGAGATTTTGTAGAGAACTTAGTACTTACAACCTTACCTATGATCGTACAGGTAGCCCCCACTTTCGACATAGCTTGTTCCGTGTTAAAACACCCTTTCGGTAAATCCAACGCATTCAACGGTTCAACATCCTTATTATTGGATTGGGCATTCCAAGCGTTAAAATCTGCATGACCTTCAATTTTTCGTGCAATGGAGTCGAGCAAATTCGGAAAAAAATCCAAACCCGTAAGTTTTTCAATGCTATCGATGCTCACAACATAGTGACTCGGTCGGAATTCACACTTGCGATTTGGCATCAAAAAAGCCATCCCACGTGGTGTTTCTTTCGACAAATCGGCTATGATTTTGTAATGAAAATCGGGTATTTTAATTTGATGTACCGAGCGAATGATGGGTTTCAGGTCGTTGCTAAGGAGCGGTGCTGTCAATACGTACAAGGTTTTCTTTTCAGCATCAACGATTTTTCGCACCAAGCCCTCAATTTCAGCCCATGATTCTCGGTTGAATTCAGGACGCTGAGGCGTCATGTTGCTATAAAAATAAGTTTCACTCAATCCAATAGGACTCCATTTAAAATCGGCTGATGGAACCAAATGTCCGCGATCAAATCCAAATCCGTCATGGGAATAAGTACCGTCCGTATTGATTGCTCGAATAAAATAATCCTTCTCTTCAGAAGACCCACAGGTAATCGCGGAATCTACCCGAAAATCATTTGTACGTGAAACATTACCAAAGGTAATATCCGGAGTTACGAGATGAAAAGTCCATGCTGGCATTTTCATGGAACAATCGAAACCAATAACGTAAGCCGAATGAGCAATGGTCTCGAGCGGAACAGAGGAACTTGGATAGCCAGGGATTTTTAATAATTCAAGGCATTGCGCCAACTTCAGCCTTTCTATTTCTGAATTCAAGCTTCTCTCTTGTTGCTTCAGCTGTTCGAGTTCACGCTGTTTAAGCTCTAACAGGTTTTGTGCGAATCCCTTGAATGCGACGATGAATATAAAAATAAGAATTCCGCCATGTTTCATAGTTCAAAGATAAGGACAAGCATTTAAATAGTTGGCAATCCGTTAGATTTGATAACTTACCTTGGTCTACTTAGCTATTTATTTGACGTTTGCAGAAGTTTACACTAATTTCGAAAAGTGAAACGTTGGCGAAACATAGTGTTCTTTTTATTGACCCTAGGGCTTACATCATGTGGTATGATAAAAAACCACAGCGAGAACCTCAAAAACTTGTCGCGTTGCCGTTTTGAATTTGTGAACGCCGAAAAAAAAGTATCGTTCCGAGAACCGACCTCGAATTTATGGAACTATGTTATCAGCCTAAATTTTAAGGGAATCAATCCGAACGACGTTGCTGTTCGCATTGGTTCTTACCGCTTGGATCTGTTTGTTAATGACCGTTATTTGACGCAAATTAACACCAACGGCAGCATCATTTTAGCCCCCCAATCCACCACCGATTTTTGTTTAAAAGCTGTAATTGCTCCGAACGGCGCGTTAAGTTTGTTCTGGAAAAAACTTCGAAAAAAACGCATTGAATATCGTGTGGTAGGAACTTTTACGCTTAACCTAGGTATCTTTAAACGCGACGTTTCGGTGAATTTGTTCAAATTTGTCGAAAACGACGACAACGATTAGCGCAGAAATGAAATGCGTATTACCTTGTAGCCATTCAATGATTTTATGTCAAACAAAACCCAAGTACTTTGTCGGAAATTTTAACCTATATTGATCAATTCGAAGGAAAAACCAAAACTCAATTGCTTGAAATGTACCGAGGATTACAGCAAATTCTTCCCGATGCGGTTGAATGCATAAGCTACAAAATGCCTTGCTTTAAAGAACAAAATGAAGCCATAATCTATTTCGCAGGATATAAAAACCACCTTGGATTTTACCCAACCTCAAAACCCATTGAAGCGCTCAAACATCGGTTAGCAAAGTACAAACACTCAAAAGGTGCAGTTCAATTTCCTTTGGACGAACCACTTCCATGGGCGATTATTCGGGAATTAATTGAATATCGATTGACCTTCACATTAGGCTAACTTATTGTTTCAAACATTGATTTATGTGAAAGAAATACCTCATTCTAACATTCGACGAATTAACTATCTTTGCATCCTGTTTAAACGATAAATTATGGCAACTACCGCAGACATTCGCAACGGTTTGTGCATCAAGCACAACGAAAAATTATTTCAAATCATTGAATTTCAACACGTAAAACCAGGAAAAGGACCGGCGTTTGTCCGCACAAAAATGCGTCAAATTGAATCCGGTAAAGTATTAGATCACACCTTTTCCGCAGGGCATAAAATCGAACCTGTGCGCATCGAAAACCGTGAGTACCAATACCTTTATCAAGAGGGATCGGAATTTGTTTTCATGAACAACGAAACCTTTGAGCAAGTGAACATCCCCGCTAAAATGATTGAGAAACCTTTATTTCTTCAAGAAGGAATGGTGGTGAATATCCTGTTTCATGCAGAGGAAGAAATGCCCTTGGTTGTGGACCTTCCCATGTATATTGTATCGGAAATCACGTACACTGAACCCGGTGTAAAAGGAGACACCGCTACCAATTCCATGAAACCTGCCACAATCGCGACTGGAGCGGAAGTTCGTGTCCCTTTGTTCATCGACAACGGGGAAATCATAAAAATCGATACGCGAACCGGAATCTACGTAGAACGAGTTAAAGGATAACCATGAAAAATACTGCGCTATATCAAAAACACATCGATGCTAATGCAAAAATGGTTCCTTTTGCAGGTTTTAACATGCCTGTTCAATACGAAGGAGTTAACATAGAACATGAAACCGTTCGCAATGGGGTGGGTGTATTTGATGTTTCGCACATGGGAGAATTTTTCTTAAGAGGCCCCAAAGCCTTAGACCTTATCCAACGAGTCACTACCAACGACGCCTCGGTCCTTTTTGATGGCAAGGCTCAATACAGCTGTATGCCCAATGGAAAAGGAGGTATTGTAGACGATTTAATCATCTACCGCATTCACCAAGAAGAGTACTTGTTGGTGGTTAACGCTTCGAATATTGAAAAAGATTGGAATTGGATTGCTTCGCACAATACGGAAGGGGTTGAAATGGAGAATGCCTCAGACCGATATTCGCTACTCGCCATTCAAGGACCAAAAGCTGCTGAAGCGATGCAGACATTAACGGAAGTTAATTTATCAGAAATGGTTTATTACACCTTTGTGCGGGGAACTTTTGCAGGATGCACTGATATCTTTATTTCGGCCACAGGTTATACAGGATCTGGTGGTTTTGAAATTTACGTACCCAACGACGTTGCAGCCAAAGTTTGGGATGCAGTTTTTGAAGCAGGAAGTTCGTACGGCATCAAACCTATTGGCTTAGCAGCCCGCGATACCCTTAGATTGGAAATGGGTTTTTGCCTTTACGGAAATGACATCGATGACACCACTTCACCGCTAGAGGCTGGTTTAGGTTGGATTACTAAGTTCACTAAAGATTTCGTTGATTCAGCCTACCTTAAGGCGCAGAAAGAACAAGGCATAACCCGAAAATTAATTGCTTTTGAAATGGTAGAGCGTGGCATTCCTCGTCACGACTACAGCATCCTCGATTCACAGGGAAATACCATCGGAAAAGTTACCTCAGGAACCATGTCTCCTTCCATGAAAAACGGAATTGGCTTGGGCTATGTTAACCAAGCATTCTCAGCCATTGACAGCCCTATTTTCATAGAAATTCGTGAGAAAGGAATTGCGGCTAAGGTGGTTAAGCTTCCTTTTTATAAGAAAGCCTAAACCAAGCCTAGCATTTTTTTCTTAAGCTTGGCATCTGCTGGCTTATCGCCTAACCAAATAGCCCAAAGTGCTTTTTTGAAATTCAAACCTTCCACCACTCCTTTGTACACGTCGTTAATCATCACTTGGACTCCTTTTCCAGGACGATAAATCAATAAAATATTGTCTTTGTTTTTAATCTCTGAGGAAAAACATGCTTTAAAGGTTTTTTGCTGTTCAGCGGTGGCCGAGCCATGGGATGATTTCGAAAACCCCTCTGTGACGGATTCATTGAATTTATCCTTGGTCACCATTGAGGAAATGATTTTAATGTTAATCACCTGAACTTCGTCAGCGTTGATGATTTTATTGGAATAGGAAGACTGCTCCGGTAAATATAGTGCCCCAACGTAAAGATTCATACCATACTTATTGCGAATTCCCGCACCATTGTAAACCACCTTTTCGCCTTTAATATCCAACTTTTTATCGAATGAAGCTCCACCAACGGTTATTTGTGCACCCACTCCAAAAACAGTGCTTACGAATAATAAAACAAAAAAGGTTTTCATATTTTTTAACTTTTCAATGAATAAATCGTAGTTTAGTAACCTTGTAAAAATATAAATTTTTTGTTATGATACCTTTGATTTTTATTCTTTTTATGCTTGTAAGCGGTATTTTATTAAAAATTGAAGGCCGTAAGAAGCCCTTTGAGATAGGCCGACATTACGGCAACTTGTTTTTGATTGGAGCCATTTATTTCGGTTTAATATATGGCGCTTACAAGTTCCTTCACCAAGACGAATGGTCCGACGACAATTTAGCTACTTTCTTACTTATTGTATTGTCCTTAACTTGTTTAATTTCATTGGTTTATTCCCTCAGTTTTATTTTTGCATCACGAAAAAAAGCGGGAAAGTTGGCACTTATTGTTGGAATTTTCTGGACCTTAGCCACCATCGTAGGAGGTATTTTCGGCTACCAGCGAATCGGAGAAATGAATGAAGGATGGACTCAGGAGAAAATTGAAAAATTACGCACCGATTGTCCCCAAGATTTAAATCCTGATTGCTATGTCGACTATGTTAAAAAAACCTTTAAAAATCCTGAAGCATTCAATGCATTAAAGAGCGATGAAAACAGAGCCGGAGAGAAAGCTTCCATGGACAATTACCTGAAATCCCATTGCTTAAAATGTGATCCTGAGGCTGAAAAAGCAGAAACCAAAGAAATAACCGGTTTACCGGATTAACTTCTATACTCTTTAAATAACCACAGCAATGAAACGTGCATTTCGCCGTTTCTAAGCCATGCGAATTACACTTTTACCTAAGGCAGATCAACCGCGTGCAAAACTGTCTGAAAAAGGTCCAAGAGGCCTTACCGATTCTGAACTGATAACCCTGGTGTTATCGAAAGGAACCAAATCAAAAAACGCCCAAGAAATCGCCTTGGAAATCTTGAGATACTACAACAACGACTTACACCAACTTTGCAAGGCCTCAATGAGCGATCTTTCCCAATTCTATGGAATTGGAAACGCTAAAGCCTCCATGCTGCAAGCTTGTTTTGAATTGGGACGAAGAATATCGGCTTCCTCCGCGAAACAAGGGACCATAGTGCGAAATTCTCGAGAGGTATATGCTTTTATGCAGCAACACTTCTCCCATTTGTCCCACGAAGAATTCCTATTATTATTCCTAAACAACAACAACGAAATACTTCATGCCCGCAACTTGTCTAAAGGAGGTATGACAGGAACCGTTGCTGATGGAAGGATTTTATTCAAGCTTGCCTTTGAATACCGAGCTACCGCCATCATTATTGGACATAACCATCCGAGCGGCAACCCGTCGCCCAGCCAACAAGACATCTTACTCACCAAAAACTTTTTAAAATTTGGCAATTTCATCGATTTGCCAATCCTTGACCATATCATTTACACCGATTTTGGCTACTTTAGCTTCGCCGATGAAGGCTTATTGGACAAAGAATGAAAATCGTTACCATCATTGGGGCTCGGCCTCAAATCATTAAAGCAGCAGCAATTAGCCGAGCCATTAAAACGCATTTCGCACATCAGATAAAGGAAATAATCGTCCACACTGGACAACATTACGACGAAAACATGTCCGCCATTTTTTTTCAAGAAATGGGAATACCTCCAGCAGATTACAACTTATCGGTAGGCAGTGGAAATCACGGTGCACAGACCGCTAAAATGCTCGATGGTGTAGAGAGCATCTTGTTACATGAAAACCCTGATGCTTTGCTCGTTTTTGGCGATACCAATTCAACCCTTGCAGGGGCCCTCGCCGCCGTTAAAATTCATATCCCCGTGATTCATATTGAAGCAGGATTGCGTTCTTTTAATAAATCCATGCCAGAAGAAATCAACCGGATTGTTTGCGATCATGCCTCTACCCTGCTATTTACCCCAACAGAACAAGGAATGCAAAACCTTTCCAAAGAGGGATTTTCGTTGAAAAGCAATACCAAAGCTACCTTAAATTCGCCACGGGTATTTAAAACGGGGGACATCATGTACGACAACAGCCTGTATTTCGCTAAAATTTCAGCGAAAAGAACTAGCATAGTTACGACTTTAAACCTCGATGAGGGAGATTTCATTTTGTGCACAGTGCATCGGGATTCCAATACCGATCAAAGAACCAACCTTGAAAACATCGTTCGAGGTTTGCTTCGGATACAGCAAATCAGCGAACAGAAAGTCGTTCTTCCACTCCATCCGCGTACAAAAAAGAAAATGGAAGAATTACTTCCGACCGATCTTTTTAAAACATTGCATGAAAATCCCTATGTATTCATCATTGAACCCGCTGGATTTTTAGACATGATAGCCCTAGAAAGCCTTTGCAGCATGGTCATCACGGATAGCGGAGGCGTGCAAAAAGAAGCTTTTTTCTTTGAAAAACCCTGCATTATCTTGCGCGAACAAACGGAATGGGTGGAGATTGTTTCGAATGGAAACGCACTGTTAGTAGGTTCCGACGAAGAGAAATTGGTCACAGCATATCAGAAGCTTCGTTCTACTAAAGACTTTACCTATCCTGCCTTTTTCGGTGACGGGCATGCTGCTGAAGAAATATGCCGTTTGATGCTACAGTACCTATGATACTCGTTTTTTCTGACCAAAGTTCGTCTCGGTTAATTTATACACTTAACTTTATTTTCAATGCACGTGGATTGCATTATGAACTTACGGACCATAAAGATACCTTTATTGCGAGCCAACAACAAAAATTCAACTATTCCCACCAAACATTCGATGGAATTCCTCAAATCATACCTTGTGGACTCCTAAATGAACAAGGTATTGTTTCCTTAGCATTGCAAAAAACGGCATTTAGAAATCTTGAAATACTCTCGTTTAACCAAACTCCCGATATCCTTGCTTCCATTTTTTT
>JBEGMB010000288.1:0-32122 GCA_041183245.1 Bacteroidota bacterium | reverse complement strand
CTTCCATAAACATTTTCCAAAAGATGGATGTTTTGCGAGGTTTCCTTAATACCCAACCCATCATTAAAAAATAGGTGCCTATGTTTCGTATATACTTCACGCCGATAAAGGTAATATTTATTTTGAGCCGTTTGGTGGAACGTATTCCTGTTTATCTTTGAATCGGTGGAAAAATTAACGAAATACCAACATACATTTTCAAAATTTGTACCTGAATGCTTTTCTTTTCTTCTTGCAGAATTACTTGTGGAGTCTGGAGTGCATTTTAAAATTGTAAAGGGAAGGAAAACAAAATGGGGCGACTTTCGTCCAAGAAATTTAAACGGAAAACCTCAAATTACGGTTAATGGGGATTTGAATCCATATGCTTTTCTAATTACTACCTTACATGAATTTGCGCACCTGCATACCTTCCAGCAAGTCGGTTTGCGTGTCGCGCCACATGGGACTGAATGGAAAAAGAATTTTCAAAAATTAATTGCTATCATTATTGATCACCCAGAACTTCCGCCTACCTTGCGCACGGCCTTGAATAAGTCGTTTAGTTCTCTGAAGGCCTCTTCATGCACAGATATTGAGTTGAGTCGTGCCTTGGCATCTTTTGACCAAGAAGATCCCGCGGTGATTCCCTTAGAAAAGCTCCCAAAAAACAGTAAATTTGTACTGAATAATCGTACGTTTCAAAAGGGATTGAAGCGAAGAACACGATTTGAATGCATAGAATTAAGTTCGAATCGAACCTATTTAGTGCATCTAATGGCAAAAGTTCAACACGTAAAAGATGAAGAATAACACATACAGTTTAATCATGGCAGGCGGTGTAGGGAGTCGCTTTTGGCCCATGTCTACACAGCATAAACCGAAACAGTTTCTTGATGTGTTGGGCATTGGAAAATCCTTGTTACGCCTAACCTTTGAGCGTTTGTTGGGTGTTTCCGACCCCGCAAAAATTTACATCCTAACCAATGAACGCTATCGCGACTTGGTACTGAGTCAATTGCCTGAATTAACCTCCGAACAAGTAATTTGTGAGCCAGAACGAAAAAATACAGCGCCGTGTATTGCCTTCGCAGCCGCAAAGATTTTATCTATAGATGCAAATGCGACCTTGGTAATTTCACCTTCAGATCATTTAATTATTAATACACCACGTTTTGAGGGCTTAATCAATATAGCTATTGAAGAAGCCAATCAAGGAAAACTAGTTACTTTGGGCATTCAACCTTCTCGTCCAGATACCGGATATGGGTACATTGAGGTTGCCTCTGGTCAACTTAATGCGGGTTCAGTAAAACACGTACAACGTTTTTGCGAAAAACCATCAGTAGAGGTGGCTCAGGCCTTCCTTGCATCAGGTAATTATTTTTGGAATTCAGGTATTTTTATTTGGCGGGCCGATGTTATTTTGGATGCCATGAAATTGCATTCCAATGCTTTGTATCATATTTTTTGTGAATCGCTAGATTCCTACAATACGCCAATGGAAGACGGGTTCATGCGTAATGCCTTTGCTGCAGCTGAGGATATTTCTATTGACTTTGCCGTAATGGAGCACGCGACAAATGTTTCTGTTGTAATTTCTGATTTTGATTGGAGTGATCTAGGCACCTGGGGCAGTTTAATTGACCATATGCAAACGGATGCCAATGGCAATGCCGTAGTTGGGGATAAGGTTCATCTTTTTGAAACGAATAATTGTCTAATCCATCTTCCGAAAGACAAGGTGGTACTGTTGGATGGTATTCAAGACACGATCATAGTGGAATCAGAAGGTATGTTAATGGTCTTACGAAAGGATAAAGAACAAGATTTGAAAAAGTACCTTCAAGTAATTCAACATACAAATCCTGAATTGTTTTTCTAATGGTTAAAATAAGAACCATTGAACTGGGTGATTTTCCTCTCCTTTTGGCGCCTATGGAAGATGTAAGCGACCCGCCGTTTCGCGCCTTGTGTAAGAAGCATGGTGCAGATATGATGTATACGGAATTTATTTCTTCGGAGGGGCTTATTCGTGATGCGGTTAAAAGCGTCCAAAAAATGGACATTTTTGAATATGAGCGACCAATTGGAGTTCAGATTTTTGGTTCTGATGAAGAGAGCATGGTACGTGCGGCGCAAATCATTGAACAAGTAAAACCTGATTTAATTGATATCAATTATGGATGCCCGGTAAAAAAGGTTGCATGCAAAGGCGCCGGCGCTGGGTTATTGCAAGATATTCCTAAAATGGTTCGCTTAACCAAGGCCGTGGTAAACGCGGTGAATGTTCCGGTTACCGTAAAAACACGGCTCGGTTGGGATGACTCCACTAAGAATATTGTTGAAACAGCAGAACGCCTTCAGGATATTGGGATTGAGGCCTTAACGATACACGGCAGAACAAGAAAACAAATGTATAAAGGGGAAGCCGATTGGACCTTGATTGGGGATGTTAAAAATAATCAGCGAATGCGCATACCGATTTTTGGAAATGGGGACATTGATTCACCGGAAAAAGCATTGCAATATAAAAATAGCTATGGGGTAGATGGGATTATGATTGGTAGAGCTTCCATTGGATACCCATGGATTTTTAATGAAATTAAAGCCTTCTTAGCCAACGGAGAACATCTGAACCCACCCACCTTCAAGGAACGGATGGAGGCCATCGAAGAACATTTGAATTTTAGTATTCAATGGAAAGGTGAAAAGGTAGGGATCGCTGAAATGAAAAGACATTATGGCAATTATTTTAAAGGAATTCCTCATTTTAAGTCCTATAAATCAGCCCTAGTTATGGCGAATGAACTCGCAGAGGTTCAAGCGATTATGGCTGAAATCAAGGACGAGTTTTTGATCGAATCCTTATAGTAGTTAGCCTTTTTTCTTTCGGTTTTTTGTCCGCTGTAAATAGTTAATCAAGGGTTTTACAGGGAAATCAATTTGAAGTTCAATACTTCTTCTTTTAATGTTACCCAACCTTAAGTTAACAGGCGTTCCTTCATATTCCCAAACGATATAATTCCCTGGGTTCACCATTAACGTTGGAAAATGAGATGCCGAGGTAAATATATAGAAGGAGTTTTCATGTTTCATCGAGAGCAATGGAGAAAATAGAAAACGTAATTTTTGTTCTTCGCTTCGTAATAAGCCTTTTCCAAATAACGAATTAATAAAGACGTTCCCATTCGCATTGGTATTGAATGCAGCGGTATATCCCGGTACTTGAATACGCTGGTTTTTAATCACTTCTCGCACATTGAAGTTTTCATCAAATTCAGAGGTAACTATGCGTTGCGTTGAATTTACCACCCCTCCTTCTCTAAACGACAAATCTCCACCCCAATGATCAAAAAAAGTACGCGTTGGGAAGCTGATTTTTTTACCCATTTCATGTAGTTTTCCTATCATTTTTTGTCCAGTTTTACTGTCTTTTATATTCGGTGATATGTGTAATTCAATCGCTTTTGAATCTTGGTCCGTTTTGGGTAACCCTAATGCCTTTGATTTTTTGATAATTCCATGGGGAACTCGGGTATATAAGTAGCATTTAATATGAAGCCCTGTAGTATCGTTATCGTGCGCAAATAGACCATAATCAAATCCCCATGACTTTATGCCTTCGCTTTCAGAATAGACTACTAGATTTTCTTTTCGAAATTCCTTCCGCTTTAAGAATCGTTTCCACAATGGCCGTACTTCTCCCGATTTCACATGTTGAACTTCGGTTAGTCTCTTTGAAAACAAGTTGCCTGAGTAAACAAAAAGGTAATTTTTTTCATAGGCAATTTTTATATTAAGTTCGTGGAAATGAAAGATTCTAACCTCGTCGGTAGATGAGTCGCTTATAACAGTGTTTTTTCTGAATCGGTCTATCCCATTAATAACCTTTGATGAATCATTAAGTTGAACTAAGGCCCCCCATTCATCGCGCGCTTCGTTAAAAAACAAATAAGCTGCAGTTTGAATATTAATGCCGTGATGTTTTGCTTGGCCTAACATGAATTCTGGAGAGGCAAATTCACGAATCGGTAACTTATACTTGAAAAGAATGGGATTGATTTCCTTGCTGAATTGAAGCGATTTAAGCCGCATTAAATAATCAGACTCTGGTAGGCGATCAATAAGCTGAGGGGTCGAATTAAATCGGAAAAAGTTACTTCGAGCAACTAGGATACCACCTAAAATGGCAATAAGTACAATAAAGAAAACCCCTTTATTTATTGACCTCACGGTTACTTAGTTATCAAATACAAGGTATTCAACATATCTAATAAATGCTTGCCGGAATCCTCATTTGTTTCAAATGAATAAGATAGAGACAGTTCAGTTTTATTGACTGTGGTTTTTCCAGATCGCATCACCATATTCCCTGATTTCCCTCTCAAAGATTCCATTAGAGGCTGTTGCTCTGGTAATAAAAAATCAATAGGAAATTGATTCGCAACCGACTTCAAATCTGCGTACCCACACAACGAACCTGAATTTTTTATCGATTTTAATGTTTTACTATTCAGCCCTTCTTTACCATATCCTGCTGAATGATTAAGGGCTAAGTCTTCATCGTTTGTAAAAATAAATAAACCCTCTGTATTAATCATGTATACTGGGGCGGCATCAAAAATTGCTTGCTTATAAATCCAATAATTTCCTTGTTTTTCAAACTTACTGGTTACATTGCTTAGGTGATCCAAAATTAATTCCGGCACATCCGGGCGTGCTGTTGTAAATCCAAGCGTAAAAATTGGCATATCTTCTTCAGCATCTGTTTCTCGCTCCCCATATTCAAAGGTATCTTCATTATAAAAAAATTCAATTTTACGTGTCTTAACCTTTTTAATTCCATTGAATGTGCCAAACATTGTGCCTTTGTAGGTGTCAAATAAGGCATCTTTGTTAATGAATTCGTTAGCTAACTTCAGTAACAACACGTTCATCGATAGCTCTACATTTTTTTCTTTTCCTAAGATAGGAAGTACAATTTCATATGCCTTTTCATAGGCTTTTTTAAGATTAATGTTGTAAGTAAAGAATGCGGACTGATCTTGTTTAATATATTTCGAAATTCGCTTGTCGAATTTGGAATCATTCATTTCCATATAAATAGACCCTAAGGGCTCGCTATAGGCTGCAGAAATATTGAAATCTATGGCCTTGTCTTTTAATACTAAGTCTCCCACAATTACATTTCCTTCGTAAAGTTCTTGAATATCCAAATAGAGCGTTGGCAACACAGACTTGAGGTACCAAAGGTTCTTAGCGCGGTCAAAATTTCGCTCGTTATCCATATAGAAAACACCGGCTACCGGGTGAAGTAACACTTCTTGGAACTTTGGATACATGGAATAAAGTGATTCACCGTTTTTAAATAAACCGAAGAGTACAGTATTTAAATATTGATTTTGAAGCACAAATTGAATGCTGTCTCTTAATTCATTATAGTTTTTTTCCCGAAGATCATACTCCAAATCTTGTTTCATGAGTTCATCGTCACTAAGCTCAGCATCTATTTCAAACCCATTATAATATGGCGACATGTTACCTCTTGAAAACCATATAGAATCTGTTATTTCAAGTACACTCGATTCGATAGGCTCTACCCTGATAAGTAAGGCGTTATTCGATTTGATAACCAAGTTATTAAAAAACGACCCATACGCTTTTGCATCGGGAATTTCTGTAGTTAGGGGGTCAAAATCATCAAAAACACTAAAGAGGGCTTTTTCGTTTTTAATTCCAAATGTGAATCCGGATAATTCGAAATATTGATTCTTCCCATAAAATATATTTAATCGCTGATCAAAGTCAATTCCAGCATCTTTTAATGATTTATTGTCCGTAGAACCATCAAACAATTCTTGGTGGATTTCATCCATGAAGTCATACTTAATAAGCTCATCAACTCCGATTTTCTTAAGTACATCTACATTGTTGATGCTAAAAACAGTTACAGCTTCTTTTGGAATTATAAATTCTGATTTCTGTGCAAAGAGTACATAAGTGATCAGAAGGAATAATACGGATATATACTGTTTCATACAAGTTATGGCGTTAGCGTAATGGCGTTTTCGATGAGCGAATTGTTCAGTTTCAAGTCATAGGTGTTTACTTGAAGCATAGAGGCTGTTTTCGTTGGGTTTAATTTACAGTTCGTATTGCTCGTTTTTGAAATTGGTTTATCGAACCTGGATATGCTGGTATATGTACCGTTCTTTAAAAGATCTACATCTGAATTCTCAAAGGATTTTGCTTTGTTCGCAAGCATGGTTGGTATGATTCGATTAAGGGTTTTACCGTCCCAACTAATCCAGTCGCCCTCAAACGCTTCTTTATCTTTCTCTTTGCTCATAACTTGTAAAACAGATTTCACCCCGTTTTGTAATTGTGAAACGGAGGAGAAATCAATTTGAATTTTTAAGATAAAGTCCGTAGAATTAAAATCCGTTTTAACTAAATTAATCCCTGACTCTTTGGATAAATTTGTTCTGAATTCAAGAATTTTTGCTTCGATTTGAGATAATTCAGGAACTTTTCTACCATTCAAACTATCTAAGGCAAGTATTGAATTTACTTTTAGTTTACTGGAACTAAGGTTGATGCTATATTTAAAAGTTCCCGACCCATCGGAATGAATAGTTAAATCATCGATAATTTCAATGCAGGAGCTAAATAGTAAGGGTAAAAGGAGTAAAAGGTATTTAATTTTCATGCCGCGTAATACACAAAATTAATACCATATCTTATACGAATAGGGTTTGTTGGCCAATATTATCAACAATAGGGTGTTGCACAGCGGGGATATTGGGTGTTTGAGAAAGTAATATGTGTTTGTCTACCTTATGCGCTTGCATCGCTTTGTAGGCCTGACTCGAATATCCATTGATGTTTTCCTCACCGTTTAAAAATGGTTGAATTTGACTTTGGTCAAGGATTAATGGCATTCGTTTCTTGTGGTTATGAATCTCTTCCATCAATGGGTTCGCTATCGTAGTTATGATTGTAAAACTTTGTATTATTTCACCCGTTTCTCGGTTTAACCATTCATCATAAAGTCCGGCCATAGAAAACAATGGCGTGTCAATAGGATAAATAAAGTAAGGTATTTTTTCTTTCCCTTTGTGTTGAAACTCAAAAAAACCAGAGGAAGGAACTATGCAACGATGCGAACTGATAAGCTGTTTGAAACTGGCTTTTTCTGACAAGGTTTCTACGCGGGCATTTAATGTTTTGCTCGCTATGTTAATTGGGCTTTCACCCCTAAACCAATTTGGTATTAATCCCCATTGCATACGTTTTATTTGGGGTTCAAGGGTAATAATACTCCAGCTTGGAAAGGTAAATCCATTGGCGTAATAGGTTGGATCAGCCGAGGGTAGTGTGCCAATTTCACGCTGGTAAAATTTACCGAGTGTTTCATTGCTTGAGGTACTTGAATTGCTATAGCACATATGAGGTTATGACCAAATTAAGTCCGAAAATAAAGATATTTTATTTATAACACCTTGCTTTTGTTCTTGCTCAATTTGAACATTGATTACATGTTCTTCCTGAACGGAATTAAGTGTTGCGTTCCATCCGTGCTGTGTTGCAATACTTAGAAATCGCATTAACGACGGGTAGGCCCCATGAACCTGAATCCTCAGGAATTCTACATGCGGCGTAGGTTCATTCGCAAGAATGGCTCCTAGGCAGGCATTCTTGTAGGCAGAAATTAATCCGGGTATACCTAATTTTGTTCCGCCGTAGTATCTAACCACAATACATCCTACATTAATAAGCTGATTTGATTTTAGCTGACCTAAGATTGGAAGCCCGGCACTACCTGATGGTTCACCGTCATCATTCGCGCGCGCGCTTAATGGATCACCGCATTGATATGCAAAACAAAAATGGGTCGCCTTGACATGTTCTTTTTTGATGACGTTAAGCTGTTTTTTGAATTCCGCTACATGTTCAAGAGGGAACAAATAGGCAATAAACGTACACTTATTCGAACGTAAAGTATACGTGCTTTCTTTTGAAACGGTCAGTTTCTTATCGCTCAAAGAGAATTAATGTATGGTTAACTTTTTTTCAAGTTCTTCCAGGTACAAACGGAATTGTTTATCGGTTTCAGAGAGATTTACTACCGTTCTACACGCATGTAATACGGTGGCATGATCCTTCCCTCCACAATGCGCACCAATATTCGCAAGGGAAGACTTAGTCATTTTTTTGGAGAAATACATGCTAATCTGACGCGCTTGTACCACCTCACGCTTTCTAGTTTTAGACTTAAGCATTTCAATGGGTAGATCAAAATAATCACAAACGATTTTTTGGATGTACTCAATGGATACCTCTCGCGCTGTGTTTTTGACAAATTTGTCAACCATTTGCTTAGCCAGTTCTAGAGAAATGGACTTTTTGTTCAGCGATGATTGCATGAGAAGGGTATTCATTGCACCTTCTATTTCTCGAATGTTTGTATTGATTGAGTATGCTAGATATTCCACAACCTCTTTTGGAAGTTCAATGCCACTTGCATACATTTTCTTTTCAAGAATGGCAATGCGCGTCTCTAAATCTGGAACATTCAAATCTGCGGAAAGACCCCACTTGAAGCGCGACAATAAGCGTTGTTCCATGCCTTGCATTTCTACTGGAGCCTTGTCTGACGTAAGTACTATTTGTTTGCCATTTTGATGCAAGTGGTTGAAAATGCTAAAGAATACATCTTGAGTGCGTTCTTTACCTGCAAAAAACTGGACATCATCAATAATCAAAACATCCACCATTTGATAAAAATGGATGAAATCATTGGTGGTCTGATTTTTTATTGCATCAATAAACTGGTGCGCAAACTTTTCTGATTGCACATATAATACCGTTTTGTTCGGGTGCTGCTCTTTAATCGATAACCCGATTGCATGAGCTAAATGCGTTTTTCCTAAACCTACACCACCATATATCAATAGAGGATTAAATGCGGTACCTCCTGGTTTGTTTGCTACAGCATATCCTGAAGCACGTGCTAACCTGTTGCAATCGCCTTCAACAAAATTTTCAAAAGTAAAATTCGGAATAAGGTTTGATTCAATGGTAACTTTTTTCAAGCCCGGAATAATGAATGGATTGCGGATTTGAGGTTCAGTAGCCCCGATGGGAATATTCTGCGGTGAGTTTTGTGAGTGCGTACTGTTTTGTGTAGGAAGTTTAACAGTGTACGGAGTGGAATTCCGGTGATTGCTCTCCATTACAATACTGTACTCAAGGCTCCCTTCTGCACCAACTTCTTTTTTAATTACCTTACTCAACAGGCCAATGTAATGCTGTTCCAACCACTCATAGAAAAAATGAGAGGGAACCTGAATGGTAAGGATATTGTTTTCTAATTTTAATGGAATAATAGGTTCAAACCACACCTTGTATGCTTGTAAAGAGATATTATCTTTTATTACTCTTAAACAAGACTCCCAAGTCGCTGCGTGATCCTTTAACATAATTCTTTTTATAAATCCATTAATAAAATTACCTATCTGATAACGAGTGTTTTACTCATGTTAAACACAAATTAAACACTGTTAAAAAGTTGTGAACAAAGATTCACAGAAAAAACTTAAAAAAAAAGTCCAAAACCACTTGACTTTTAATTTTTTTTTACTTGTAAAGACAATTTTTGTCCAACTGTGAAATAAGGATGGTGGAGTATTCAAATTTAGAATAATTTAGGCGTGTTAGCAAAAAAAAAGAACGGTTTTTACAATGAATTTGAATTATTCTCACATCCTCACGTTTAGGGTTCGATACAGTGAAACTGATCGAATGGGGTATTGTTATCACGGTAATTATGCCACCTATTTCGAGTTGGGTCGTGTGGAGGCCTTGCGTTCCCTTGGAATTGTGTACAAAGTGCTCGAAGATGAAGGCATTTTATTGCCTGTTGTTTCTATGAGTACTCAGTTCAAAGCACCGGCATTGTATGACGATTTATTGCGTTTGGAAACTAGGCTTGTACGGGCTGAGAATTGTACCCTTGAATTTTCTTATGCATTATTTAATGAAAACAACCATGTATTAACAACAGCAAGTACCGTGTTGGTATTTCAATCACTTCATAATCGAAAACCTATGCGCATCCCTGAAAATTTGCTAACGACATTTGCTGCCTATGAAATCAAGTCATAACAATTTCGAATTACGGTCCAAAACCCAGTTGTTCGCAGACCATTTATTTATTGGACGGGCGGGTGAAGAACGCATGGGGGATTTTCTCAAAGCAACTCATGAAGCACCCAGAGTTGTTATTTTAGGAATAAGTGAGGCTGTTGGACCTTTTGCAAATTATGGTCGGACAGGATCTGAGTTCGCTTTTTCTGCATTTTTTAAACATTTTTTGAATTGGCCGCATCAACAACAGTCATTAGACATCATTGGGAATATTGCTTTTGTAGGAACCTTCCCTTCCGATGTTCAATCAGCAAGCCTCTTGGTTCAAGAGTTAGATGCGTTCGTTTTTGAAGTGTTGATGTCGTATGTTTCATCAAGCCAAATTCCAATAATAATTGGTGGAGGTCATAATAATGCGCTTCCATTGATGCGATGGGCGCATCAAGTAAAACGTTGTGCTACCGTAATAAATATTGATGCTCATACCGATTGTCGTGCAATGACAAGAAGGCATTCTGGAAATAGTTTTTCATATGCTATGTCTGAGGGAATTCTTACCTCATATCATGTTTTTGGAGTGCATGCCTACGGAATCAATTCATTCATGCAGGATTTTATTAAAAAGCATCAAGTGGATGTCCGATTTTTTGAATCTTATTTAACAGGGGAGCAATCGCTTTCAGAGGACATTCGGAACGTGTTTTTAAAGGCTAATGATCTCGTTGGCTTAGAGATAGATTTGGATTGCATCGCAAATATGCCTTCTTCCGCTTCTTCTCCATCCGGTTGGAGTTTAGATGATATAAGAAAAGTAGTATTGTCGCTTAATGGAAATCAATATGCGTATGTACATTTAACCGAGGGGGCAATTTCCCAAATTGACCATGATCGAACAATTGGAAGAGCCTTGTCTTATTTATGCCTAGATGCAATCGCGTCTATGGAATCACGGTAATTTCATCCAAGTTTACCACCGCATCAGCAGAACAGCCTTCAGGTGACATTGCTTTGGACACGGCGTAGGTAAATTGAACCTTTAATCCTTTCTTTTTCATTCCATCCTTTAAGTTTAATGGATATACCGTTTTGTATGGTACGTTGATGCTAGGATTTAAATTCTCAGGAATTTCAATATATATTGGGCATTGATTCTCGTTAACATGAATAATACCAATGAGCTGATTGCTGGGTTCGTTCATTGCTTGCGCGCTTGTTTTTTTAGTCGTTTTACAAGACATGAAGCTCAAAGCAACCAAAAGTGTGATAAATATTTTCATAGTCAAATATAAAAAAAAGGGGGACATGTCCCCCTCGATCTCAAATAACCTGTAGCATAGTTCATTTGAATTTGGTTAGGTATAACGGAGAACTTGGAATTAGGTTACATCGGTATTAACATTTTCGATTTGATAAACAAAGCCGTTCTTATTTAAACAAGTAGGCTAGTCAGATATTTTTGTTCCGTGATAATGTCCGATAGAAAACGAAAAGCATTAGTTGCCTTATTGGAGGACCCCGATGAGCGTATTTACTTGGTTATTAAACAGGTAATTAAGGCAGAAGGTCAAGCAATTATTCCAATGCTAAACGCCGTAATTAACGAAGAATCTTCTGCTCAAATTCAGCGATTCAGAGCCTTGGAAATAGTTCAAGCAATACATATCGATGAGGTTTCACGGGAACTAATGAACTGGAGGGATTCATCAGATAAAGACTTGTTAAAAGCAATCGTTTCTTTAAATAAATTAATGGATCCAAGCCTAGACGAATCTTTCATTCTTCAGCAAATGGAGGCTATACGTAAAGACGTATGGTTAGAATTGAACGATTACCAAACGGCATTCGAGCAGGTTAAAATTTTAAATCATATGTTTTTCGAAGTGTATGGATTCGAATGTATGTCGGCATTTGAACGTAACCTTACACATTTAAACATTGGAACTGTGTTGGCTGATAAAAAAGGAAATCCCTTGATTATCGGACTTATTTATTCCATAATCGCCACATGGTTAGAGGTTCCTATTTATGGGGTTGATTTCCCTAAAATTTTTATTCTCGCTAGAATGGATGAAAATAATACCTCCATGTTCAATGAATCGGAGAGTCAATATGGCGTTTTATTCTACATTAATCCGATTGGAAAAGGTATTGTCTTTGACGAACAAGAAATACGATCGTTTTTAAAGCAAATTGAAATCGAACCGGAGCGTAAATTTTTCGAACCTACGTCGAACACCATTTTAATCCAACGATATCTTATGGCGTTTGAAGAAGCTTGTCAATTTAAAGGGGACACCAAGACCCTTCACGCATTATCCCAGGTTAAAGAGATTTTGTAGCTTGATTATTCTTGTTCGCTAATTGACCACATGCCGCGTCAATATCTTTACCTCTGCTTCTGCGAACATTAACAATTAGGTTTCTTCGTTCTAAAAAATCGGTGAAAGCCTCTGTGCGTTCAGCGCTAGCTTTAGCAAATTTAGAATCTCCAATGCTGTTGTATTCTATGATGTTAATTTTACAAGGTACGCAGCGTGCAAAATTCGCCAAGTTTGCAGCATCCTCCATGGAATCATTGAAGTCTCTGAAGAGGATATACTCAAAGGTGATTCTTGAGCCCGTTCGTTCATGAAAATAAATCAAGGCATCTTTCAATGACTCTAAGTTGTTAGAGTCATTAATTTCCATTACTTCACTTCGTTTGATATCATCAGCGGCGTGAAGCGACAAGGCTAAATTGAATCGAACCTGCTCATCTCCGAGTTTCATGATCATTTTAGCAATTCCCGCCGTAGATAATGTTATCCGTCTAGGGCTGATGTTAAACCGGTTTGGATCGGTAAGGATTTCTAACGCTGTAATTACTTGTTTGTAATTAAGCAAGGGTTCGCCCATGCCCATTAATACGATATTTGATAAGGGGATACCATAATTACTTAAAGCCAGTTCATTAAGTGAAACCACCTGGTCCACAAGTTCTCCCGCACTCAGATTCTTCATGAGTTTCAATTTTCCTGTGGCACAAAATGCACAAGCTAAACTGCAACCCGCTTGGGATGAAATACACGCAGTCATGCGCTTACTGGTAGGTATTAATACCCCTTCTATAATCTGACCATCTATAGTTTTATATCCGCATTTTATCGTTTTGTCATTACTTTTTTGCATGCTATCAAGCACTAAGTGGTCAATATGGTAGTGCGCATTAAGATGTTCGGATAGGGCAGTGCCAATATTTTTCATCGCATCAAAGGATGCGGCATTCTGCTTCCAAAGCCAATCATAAACTTGAGAAGCACGAAATTTAGGGAAGCCACCCGCTAAAATGGCATCAGTTAATTCAGGTAAGGAAAGGTTGCGAATGTTGGGTTTATCCGAAGGCATAAATTATCTGGAAAGCATCACAGGCATAACCAGCATAAGAATATGCTCTGATGGATTGCCACTTTCATGCGGCGTCAAAAGCCCCGCGCGGGATGGTTCGCTCATTGATAATTGAACCGAATCGGTTTCTAAATTACCTAACATTTCAATTAGAAACCTTGAGTTAAAGCCGATTTCCATATCGTCGCCATCAAAATTGCACGTCAAACGCTCATTCGCTTCATTAGAAAAATCAACGTCTTCAGCGGATAATTGAAGTTCCGCTCCGGCAATTTTCAACTTTACTTGATGTGTTGTTTTATTCGAAAATATAGCCACACGCTTCAAAGAGCTAAGAAAATGACCTCGTTCAATAGTTAACACATTTGGATTCTCTTTTGGAATCACCGCCTCATAATTAGGATATTTTCCATCAATTAGGCGACATACTAAGGTTAAATCATTAAATGTAAACGTAGCATTCGACTCATTATATTCGAGCTTAACCGCTTCGTCTCCACGTAAGTTCGCCTTGAGTAGGTTAAGTGGTTTTTTAGGTAAAATAAAGGCTGAACTAGACGTAGTGTTGATGTCGGTACGACGGTAACGAACTAATTTATGAGCATCTGTTGCAACAAACGTAATATCTTCAGGGGAAAAGTGACAATATACCCCCGTCATTACTGGTCGCATTTCATCGGTTCCAATAGCAAAGATGGTTTTGTTAATTGCGCTAGACAGCAATTCACCAGTTACCTCAATAGAGCTGCTGTATTCTACGGTCGGTAATTTTGGGAATTCTTCTCCGTTGAATCCAACCATTTTCGACTTACCGTTATCATAGGTAATTTCAACGGCATAATTCTCTGGATTCACACGAAACGTACACGGTTGATCCGGTAAGCTTTTTAATACATCTAAAATAAGTTTTGCCGGAATAGCAATTTTACCATCTGCATCCGATTGCACTTCTAAATGCGTGATCATCGTTGTTTCTAGATCCGTGGCAGAAACGGTTAGTTTATTGCCTGCGATGGTGAATAGAAAATTATCTAAAATAGGCATTTTCGTATTGGTGCTTAGGGCACCAGAAATGCTTTGAAGATGACTTAATAAGGTAGTGCTGGATGTAATAAAATTCATAGCTTAATTTTCAACAAACAAAGATAACAATACTTTGCGAAATCTCATAGATTTCCTTTCAAGCACATATTATTTCGTTGAATTGAGGGCTGGAAAATAGATGTGTCCCATCAACAAGGCGTTAAAAACAAAGTATTGGCACTTAACAAGCTCGCCATTCGGCAGTTCAGCCCAGAATAAATTCATATCCATATTAACCATTTCACCTACTTCGTTGCGTTGTGCAACCTCACTTTTTATACGATGCATTTTAAGAACAGTTGATTTGTTCGTCTTTTCTGTTAAGATGAGTTTCGCAAAGAGTGGGCTTCGTTTGACTGAATCAACTTGTTTACTTGATAGTTCAACATTTGGAAAATTAAAATGCACCTTCTTGAATGCTTGCAAATAGCGATACACATTCGCGGTGTCGATCTGCGATAGCTTTTTTCCTTTCGAAGTTACTTCAAAGGATCGCCCTAGATTTTTAACCTTAAAACTTAAGGATGGAATTTCAAGGTTCTTTACTTCAACGGACCGGATTTCCTCTGGAGCCAATTCAAAAATTGATGTACACATCCACCGTTTACGTTCTGCAAAAAAACGCGGACTAATAATCCCGTTAAGCCCCTTGATACGCATCATAACTGGATCTTTACTTTTACCGTCATTTGCGGTTTCTAAAAGCATGATTTGACCATAATGGTCTTGCGCAGGTGGTCCAATGTACCAGGATTTTGTCCATTCACCATCCACATAATACGACACTTTTATGTGCTGGGTAGCCATCAGCTCTGTGAATTTCGGCTTCGATTTATCGGGAAGATACCCTTTGAATTCGATCAGTTTAGCGGCCTCAAGAATAAAAGATACATTAGGTTTTGAAACACATTCACCTTTTTCATCATGCCAAACTCCATCCTCTTGAATAAGTTCTATGTATTGACCATAGGTGTCTTCAATAATGATTTTAGTAATCTTTGTTGTATCTTCAATCGCAAAATTAATCCATTCCGTATCTGAATTCCCTCTGGATTTGATCAAGTTTACGGTAATTATTGAAAGGGTAAAAATCCCAATCAAGAGAATCGATATACCGATTAATTTTTTGTTTTTTTTCATCGGTTAATGTATTTGCGTTTTCTTGAGAACATCATTAAAGCGGCGATAAGTCCTACAAGCGTTATCGGTAGAAATAAATTCATGTATCGAATGCTGCTCCCTTCCGCTTGTAATTTCATTTTGTCCATCTCTTTAAATTCAATTTGACGACTTCGAATATCCAATACGCTGTTGTCGCCCATCATGTAATCCACCATGTTTTGAATAAACTCTTGGTTTCCGTAGATCAAGGGACGCCCATTCAAGTCGTTCACTTTACTGTATTTAAGTGCATTGAATGGAAAAGGAGGCGAGGAAACGTATTCATATTTTCCACCCCGGAATACTGAGTCATATTCATTCGCAATGAATGTACCATTCCCTACCACAAACACTTTAGTCTCTTCCTTACTTTTGAGTTGTTTTTTGCGGTAGTTGACCGGAATATACGAGGCCAGGGTATCCACATTTATAATTACATCTCGATTAATAAAATGGGATGGAATCGTCCCTTCAATCATTGCGGCTAAGGTGATTTTGTTAATAGGATCTTCTGGATTCTCAACAAATGCAGGATTTTCTCCAAAAATTTGAAAATCCATCAAGCTAATTTGAGGGGCTAATCCAGAGCGGTTTGCATTGGAGGAACTGGTCAATACTTTGGTAAGTTTAACCCCGGGCGTTTCTATCAACTGAAGTTCGTTCGCGTATTCAAGGGAAACAGGATCAATGTTTCTAGTTATTGGATGCAAGGAAGGCGAGGCTAAGACGTGGTAAGGCCAACTTAAACTGCTCGCATTGTCCATGCGCACTTTTCGATAACCGCAAATCCGGTCAAATACATAGTTTTCATGGATGTTCACGCCATAATCAAAGAGCATTTTATCCAAGGTTAAGTTTCTCCGTATGGTATGATCCATAAAGTTTTTAGCCAGTGAATCTTCTTGATGGGAAAGCGTGTTCATAAAGACCATTAATCGCCCACCATTCATTACAAATTGATCAATAAAATATAGATCCATCGAACTGAACGGTTTTGTCGGGTTTGCTATAATCAATCCATCCAACTCGTTTAACTCATTTAAAGACTCTTTGCTATTGAAAGAAAGTGAAGTCAAGTAGAAATATGGACTCAAAACTGCCCGCGCATTCATGGTTTCATGTTCATTCAATTCACCGTGTCCTTGCAAAAATGCAAGGCGTTTTTTATCTTTTTGACTGATTTTACGTAACGCAGAAAGCATGTTGTATTCCAGATTATTCAGGGAATTTTCTAGAATTGGATTAATGCGATTTAAATCAATGGGCTCGCCATTTGGCGTACCGGGTAGAAATTGTATGTACGTTTCCTTGACAACGCCATTGGAGGTATACGTGACTTCTGCCCCTGGCCATAAGATGAGTTGTGATTGGACCCCATTTTTAACGTAAACAACCTTAGTCGGTAATATTCCTTTTTCAAAGATTCCCCGCAGAAAGAAATACTCCTCCTTTTTGTTGGCATGCCCTTCGTTTGGATTAATGAACTGATATTCAATACGTTTTCCTGCAATTGATTTGAAGTCTTTTAACTTATCTTCGATGGCATTCCGAAAGCGTTGAATTTCGGCCGGAAGATCGCCCTCTAAATATATTTTTAAACTAATTCGATTCTCGAAGTTTTTTTCATCTGCAAGGAAATTTTCTGTCCCTTTAGCCAGGGAATATCGGCTATCCTCGGTCATGTCCACTTTGACATTAACTAAGGCGCCAATAATGTTAATCAAAATCAATACTGCCAGGACTCCAAGAAAAAATCCCCAATTGAATATGCCTTTCCATTTAATTTTTTTCATGGCTATTTTTTGAGGGTTTTAATCACCGCAAGTGATGCACTTAAAAAGAACACAATGAATGAGAGGTTGAATATGAGATCTCCTGCAACAACCACTCCTTTTTTAATGGAGTCGTAATGATGACTTAAGCTTAGGTATTGTATGATAATATCCAAGCTTCCGAATTGGGCAAATGACCCGAGTAAGGAAAGGCCGTCATAAAATAAATAGCACAAAGCGGTTGCCAAAATAAACGCTACAATTTGACTTGAGGTGATGCAAGAAGCAAAAATACCGATTGCGACAAACGCGGCACCTAACAAGATTAACCCTAGATACGAAGTAAATGTTGCGCCTTCATCTACAATCCCTACCGGTTTTCCTAGGTAATAAATAGAAGCGTAGTAAACAAGAGTTGGAAGAATGGAAATAAGGAGTAGGGTAACCCCTGCGAAATACTTAGCCAGTAAAATACCTAAATCACTGATTGGCCGCGTGAACAGGAGTTCTATGGTCCCGGTCCGACGTTCTTCAGCCATTGAACGCATCGTTATGGCGGGAATTAAAATTAAAAAGATGTAGGGGGCTGTGTTAAAAAATGGAATAAGTTCCGCTTGAGCACTATCCAAAATGTTCATGTTTGAGCTTAACATCCAATTAAATAACCAACATGCAATTAAGAAAATCACAATAAAAACATAGCCCACAATAGAGCTTAAAAAACTTCTAACTTCTTTTAGATAGAGGGCATACATAGACGTCCTGAATTAGTGGAGTTCAAAATTAGGATTTTTAATGAAATAGTAGCTTTTCTTATTGTTTTTTGACGCTTTCGTTCCATCCTTCAAATCTTGTTTGAAGGGTCCAAGCCTCTGCCTTACTTGCAAACATTGGTTTAATGGTGCTCCAAAGTTGAATAAATGTATCGGAACAACGGTAGTTTTCCAGTGCGGTTTCACTCAGCCAGATGCTGTGTGTAAAAAACTCACTTGGATTTGATTGATGCTGCAATAACTTCATAGATAAGCACCCTTCCGAATTTACAACTCGGGTTTTTACTTTTTCGAATTCAGTTAAAAATTCTGAGACAAGTTCGGGCTTAAAGCTCAATTTGACTATCCGAGTGATCATAACAAGGCATTAAGATTTCGCACAGAACCTTTTGGATAAAACGTGATTCGAACAGGCTCTCCGAGGCGCATACCAAACAAGCGGTCCGCGCCGCCATTTCCTCCGTTAGCCCCGCGATTTATCGCGATTTCTAATCTTCCTGCATCGTTAAATATAGCCACTCGCTCACTGATGGTTACATCATTGTATGCACGAGAAATAACGTCGATGTCGTAATTTCTTTTTTGGTAACTGATGGTAAATGGGATATCAATACCAAATCGTTCAAAATCATGCTTGAATATATTCGTAATGATATTTCCAAAATGATCGATATGAATTACGTTTCCTTGAATCACATTGTGCTCAATGATTGGATTCTGTGTAAAGGCTTTTTTATATGATTTCACCTCGGTAGTGAACTCTTTGAATGGTGTTTTCTTAGCGATTTTCCCTGCTAATTTAACAAAGCAGGTTTTCATCATAAAGGTCCAAGATTCAGGTTCATTTTCAATTTCTGTATAGCGGTAGAGCGCTTCAGGAACATCCTCCCCCAAAAATGTACCGATAAATCCGTTGTCATTCGTAATAAAATAGTGCCCGTCGAAACGAAGGATACTGGGGTAAGCAAGTTGATTTTCTTGTGAGGGGTCTGTGATTTTATATGGAAGATAGGGTTCTGAATCTACACCAATGATGTGAATCGTTCCAGCGGGAAAAGAAGAATAAGAACTCCGAACCTGATATGCCGCTTCTGCAACTTCAAACGGTTTCACATAATGCGTAATATCAATCAGTTGAACTCCTGTTACTTCTTGTAAGAGTTGTCCTTTTACTGAAGCTACATAATAATCTCTTAATCCAATGTCCGATGTAAGGGTAATGATTTGCATTTTAAGAACGCAATGTTTGAGTTATTTTTTAATTTTACCAAAAGTATAGTTTTTCAACACATTTTTGCCTGATAAATTGATTTTAATTGGATTTAAGTAGTCGGAATATAGAACTTGGCGGGATAAATGCAGCAGCATTTTTTGGGGTAAACAATCAAAATCTAAAACATTTGAAAAGCTTTTTCCCAAAATTGTCGATTGTTGCGCGTGGACACAAAATAACGGTAAAAGGGGAAGAAGAAATAATTGATCAATTCGAACTTAAATTATCCCTACTACTTAGGCATTTTGACCGATTTAATTCACTATCCGAAAATAATATCGATAATTTAATGCTGTCGGATGGAGAAAAAATGCTCCATACAGACAATGGATCGGAAACCTTGGTGCATGGAAACGGTGGGGTTAAGATTAAAGCTCGTACCGTAAATCAAAAGAAACTCGTCGATTCCATTCAAAAGAATGATATGGTATTTGCCATTGGACCTGCAGGTACTGGAAAAACCTATACCGCCGTTGCCTTGGCTGTAAAAGCCTTAAAAGCAAAAGAGGTAAAGCGTATTGTATTAACCCGTCCGGCGGTTGAAGCCGGTGAGAATCTCGGGTTCCTTCCTGGCGACTTAAAGGAAAAATTAGATCCCTACCTCATGCCTTTGTATGATGCACTTCGAGATATGATACCTCCAGAACGCCTAGCGGAGATGATTCAATATGGCGTCATTGAAATTGCTCCTTTGGCATTCATGCGTGGAAGGACCTTAGATAAAGCCTTCGTTATTTTAGATGAAGCACAGAATACGACCATTATGCAAATGAAAATGTTTCTGACCCGTATGGGGATGACTGCCAAATTTGTAATTACTGGGGATATGTCGCAAGTAGATTTACCAGGAAAGCAACGCTCAGGACTTGCCTATGCTACCTCAATCTTACGTGATGTGGAGGGTATTGGGATTATTGAAATGGGACAAAGTGATATCATTCGACATAAATTGATTGCAAAAATTATAACTGCATTTGAACAACAAGAACAATTAGATAAACAAAAGAAATATGAAAGAGGCACTGAAAAACCATGAGTTTAACTTTAAGGGACAAACTTCTGTTTATCATGGAAAAGTAAGGGATGTTTATTCATTGAATGATGGGCGATTGATTATGGTTGCTTCCGATCGAATCAGCGCATTTGACCACATTCTGCCTCGACCAATACCATTCAAGGGTCAAGTATTAAATCAGGTGGCGACCTATTTTTTAAAAGCAACGGCGGACATCGTACCTAATTGGCTCTTAGCCACCCCTGATGCGAATGTTTCTGTTGGCGTAGAATGCGAACCAATTCGAGTTGAAATGGTTATTCGCGGTTATCTTGCAGGACATGCAGCGCGAGAATACCATCTAGGAAAACGTTTGTTGTGTGGGGTAGAAATGCCAGAGGGTATGAAGGAGAATGATGCCTTTCCTGCTCCAATTATTACGCCGGCGGTAAAGGCTGCGGAAGGACATGATGAAGACATCTCTCGTGAAGATATTTTAGCGCATGGTCATGTTCCTGAAGCCATTTATTTGCAAATGGAAGCGTATACCCGAGCCTTGTTTGCACGGGGCACACAAATGGCTAAAGAACGTGGGTTAATTTTGGTTGATACCAAATATGAGTTTGGGTTAAAGGATGGACAAGTAATCTTAATCGATGAAATTCATACACCTGATTCGTCCAGATATTTTTACGCAGATGGGTACGAAGAACGCCAACGCAACGGTGAACCCCAGAAACAATTGTCAAAGGAATTCGTTCGCCAGTGGTTAATTGAGCAAGGGTTCCAAGGGTTAGAAGGCCAACAAATGCCCGTGATGCCAGATGATTTTGTTGAATTAGTCAGTCAGCGTTATATCGAACTCTATGAAAAAATAACTGGCAAGGCCTTTATTAAAGATGCGCAAGAGGATATGATTGCTCGAATCAATAATAACGTGTCACAATATTTAATGGCCTAGCATTTCAATAATCGGATTACCCGTCATGCTACCATTGCGCTGAAGGTTTAACAAGTGAACCAAGGTGGCTGAAATATCTGTTATCTCTATGGGTCTGAATATTTCTTGATGTTTCATTTTATTTCCATACCACAACAAGGGAACATGGGTGTCATAGTTAAACGCAGATCCATGAGATGTGCCTTTATGTTCTGAGCCATTATCAGAAGAAATGGCAAGATATCCAGGTTTAAGCATAAAAATAACATCGCCACTACGCTCTTTAGAATAGCCGTTTAATATCATCTGCATCCAAGGATCTTGTATAATTCCTCGTTCCAAATCAGATCCTGTAACAGCAACTTTTACTTCAGGAAAGCTTCGTAGAATATTAGCAACCTCTTGCTGTACCTCACTTTTTCTGATTTTTAACGAATCTATTAGCGCATAATTAAGATAGATGTTTTGATTCTCTTCTGATTGAATTAGAATTGTTCCATATTTTTTTTGAAGTTGGGTATTTACGCTCATTAAACACGCAGACATATCAAAATACCCACCCGGTAGTTTCTCGTCTTTTAACTGCTGTGGAACTGGAACAACCGCATGATCTGCGGTTAAAAATATCACATAGTTGTTTTTCCCAACCTGCTTGTCCAACGCATTGAATAGTTTGGCAAGTTCGAGGTCTAAACGCACATAAATATCTTCTACCTCTAAGGAATATGGTCCAAAGGCATGCCCGGCAATATCTGGCGTTGAATAACTTACACAAAGCATGTCCGTTGCTTCATTTTTACCCAGGCGTTCTTGTTGTATTAATTCCAAGGCAAGGTCTGTTAATAAGGTATTTGCAAATGGAGTTATAGTAAATTGACTGTAGTTACCTTTTGCGAAAGACGTGAACGCATACGGTAAGGTTGGGGTTTTTGCACCCTTTATAGTTACTTCATACGGAGAATTATCTATGCTTCTTGAATAGCTGGATGGTTCATGTAAAAGTTCCCAATCAGCTAAATAAGTATCCGCATTATGAGCTTGATTGAATGCCTGAACCCAAGGTGGTAATTCCTTGGTATAAAAAGTACTTGTAATAAATTTACCACTGCTGTAATCAAACCAATAGGACCCATCGCTTAAATGTCCACCAGGTAGCACAGCGCTTCGGTCTTTTATTGAAATGGAATACACGTTAGAAGCAGGATACGTGAATTTTAATTGATCGGTAACCGTCATGGTTTCTAAGTGGTGCGGGGAAACTTGCCCATATGCACTCGAAGAGTTTCCAACGGCTTGTACGTTGGGATCGAAAACACAATTAACACCTTTGGCTTTGGTTCGGTCATACCACTCATTCGCAACAATTCCATGATTATATGGCGTTGTGCCGGTGTATATGGAGGCATGGCCCGGACCGGTATAGGTTGGCACATAATTGTAGTTGGTATTTCTGCAATTTACGCCGCGATTCAGAAACCGATTAAATCCGTCAGTTGAAAAATGATGTTGAAATCGGTAAAGGTAATCGTAACACATTTGGTCAACAACAACACCAACTACAATTTTTGGGGATTGCCCGAAGATTATTACCGGTATAAACAGCAAGATGAAACGAAGTTCTTTCATTATCCTTTCCCTTTTGATGGCACCGAGGCAGGTGGATTTTTAGGGGCAGGGGATGCAGGAGGGGTTTTAATAGGTTTTGGCTCGCTGATTGGCTTAGATACATTGGGTGTTTTAGGCTCGGGAGTCTTGAAATTAATCGTTGGTTTGACAGGTTCGGAGTCAGGCTTAGTTACCGGTTCATATTCTACCGGCTTGGAGGTCGATTCAATAGGTTTGGTAGGCATAGGTTGCGCTTCATTCTCCGGAAATTTGGATGGAGCTATCGTATTCGAATTTACCATCGGGTGCCTTAATTTGTTTAGTACTACTCCTTCTGTTGCCGGAGGTGGAGTAGGAATCGGATTTGGAGTAAGGTCCAAATAATACGCATCGAATATACAGCCGTTCATCTCAGCTTCTGTTACGCCCATTTGTTGACAGCGATTCCTCGCAGCATCACGGTTATTATTTGGTATAGAATTAAAGGTTCTTATTACCCGGGGAAAAGAGCGATCTGTGTAAAAAGAGGTGGTTAATCCTGGCCGGTAATCGAACAGGCTGCGTTCTTGCGTTACGCGATGTAATTCTGCAAAATCTTTAATAATCTCAATTTGATACCGTTGTTCAACATCTTGGGATAATGAGGCAAATTCAGGACTATTCATACCAATAAAACCAGTTAAATTGCTTGTTTGATTAACCTCAAACTCATCTTGTCGATTGCGATTGGCATTTCCTAGTAAGCCACTTACTTGTTGAATGTTACATGATGGATAATTAACTGTAAGGTTTACAAACCCACGGTTAGCACTTCCACGGTTATCAATGATTACTTTCTCACCAAGCGGTCCTGAAACAATGTAATTTCGACCGATGAGTCTAATGCTACCTCCACAAGGTAAATAATACGTTCTACCTTCCAATCGAATTGGGTTTCCGTTTAGCCACAAGGGTAAATTCGATCCGTCGGGAACATCTTCAGCATAATAAGCGATCCGATCGCCATACAGGTTTATTGCTACCGCTGTATTTAATGAAAAATCATCCCGTTGTGGCTTCTGTCTCGCTTGTACTTCAAAATTGTCACCCACTTTTGTTAAAATAAATTCTCCAACCGTTTGAAATGAGTAGCTCGTATTATCGTAGGTTGCGATGTGTGGATCGCCATAGCTTCGTCCTTGGTTAGCATTACAATAAGTAGCATTGACTAGTGTACTCATTAATTGAATAAACGCGTCGGATTGATTCATATCCAAAAGTGTGGTTTGCAACGACTCTCTATCCTCCTGCGGTGCAAGTGAGAAAAGTTCTACGGGCGTTAAATCTTCCGGGAAGGTTCTGTCTGGTACAGGTTGTTTTAAATGAATGGCACGAACCGCTTCATAAATCCATCCGCCGCGAATCGAGTCCCATAGCATTAAGTTCTTTCTTACAGGTTCATAGGCAGGATTTCGTTGACCAAAACTGAGGGTAAGGAGGCAAATGAATGCAATAAAAAAAGTTGTTTTCATACTTAGAATTTTGGACAATATTTATAGCCTACACCTTTAATGGTTTGTATGTAAGAATCTCCGATTTTTTCTCTGATTTTTCTGATGTGTACATCGATGGTACGATCACCAACAATTACGTCGGTACCCCACACATTCGTTAAAATATACTCTCGTTTAAAAACTGTATTGGGTTTAGAGGCTAACAAGACCAATAAATCAAATTCTTTTCGTGGAAGTTGTAAGGAGACTCCTTGGACATGCACAAGATGAGTTTCTTTATCAATAATTAAGTCTTCTATGGGTTGCGGCTCTTTTGTGGAACGCTGACCAGTGACACTCTTTCTGCGCAAAAGCGCATTTATTCTACTAACTAATACTTTTGTTTTAATAGGTTTAGCGATGTAGTCATCGCCACCCGCTTCCAAGCCTGCAATTTGACTGTAATCTTCTGCCCTTGCGGTTAAAAAACAAATCAAAATATCTTTGTTGGTCTGGTCTTCCTTAATTGTCTCGCATGTTTGAATCCCATCCATAACAGGCATCATTACATCCAGTAACATTAAATCAGGTTTTCTGTCCCTGATTCGGTCTAATGCGACAGCTCCATTTTCGGCAACATCGGTTGTGTGACCTTCCTTTTCGAGGTTGTATTTGAGTAACTCTCGAATATCTGCTTCATCATCAACAATAAGTATATGTCCCATTTGTTTTCGAAGTTAAGCAGATTTCTGTTGCAAATGGTTATGAAAACTGCTATAAACGGAACATTAACATTTTTTTAAGAAAAAAATTCTTGCGATTCGTAACCAATCTCAAATTTCACATTACCTTTGCAGCAGTAGTAGGTTAGGTTGATTAGTCAAGGGCCCTGGGTAACCAAGGCTCTTGGCTTTTCATAATCAAGTTAATCATAATGTTGCCTACCATGAAAATCTCAATTTTACTTGCAGAAGACGATATAAATCTTGGGTTTGTTATCGCAGATCAATTACGCGCTGAAGGCTATCATGTTTCGTTAACTACCGATGGCGTCGAGGCGTTAAAACGGTTTAATGAGCAGCCTTATCACTTGTGTATTTTTGATGTGATGATGCCAAAAAAAGATGGATTTACCTTAGCAAGAGATATCCGTCAAATCAATTCAGATGTTCCAATTTTATTTTTGACTGCTAAGTCAATGACGGAAGATAAAATTGAGGGGTTTAATGCCGGAGGGGATGATTATCTTACGAAGCCATTTTCGGTAGAGGAGTTAAATCTTCGGATTAAGTCACTCTTGAAACGAGTTAATATTCGAACCGAAATCCCCGAAGAAAAAGTGTTCAATGTCTCCACGTTTATTTTTGATACAGAAAATTTGACACTTACCTTAAATGGAAACGTTCAATCTCTTACCAAGAAAGAAGCCCAAATCTTAAAAATTCTTTACAAATTTAAAAACCAGGTATTGCCACGAGAAGTTATTTTAAATACCGTTTGGGGACAGGATGATTATTTTGTTGGTAGAAGCTTGGATGTTTTCATTACAAAGCTTCGAAAATACCTCAAAGAGGATGATCGAATTCAAATTTTGAACATTCATGGTGTTGGATTTAAGTTAGAAATCAAAGCATGATTCTTCATTTAGAAACGGCCACTAAAATTTGTTCTGTTGCCCTCTCAAAAAATGGGGAACTTTTCGATTTCATTGAGACTTCAAGTGACCAATTTGTACATGGCGAAGCACTAACGCTAATGATTGATCAGCTATTGAAGCGTAATTCGATTGATATTGAATCCTTGCTTGCAATTTCCTTTAGCTTGGGTCCTGGGTCATACACCGGTTTGCGAATTGGATTAGCCACAGCAAAAGGATTGTCCTTTGGTTTAGGCATTCCTTTCATTGGCGTTTCTTCTTTGGAGAGTTTGGTATCCTTAGCCCATGCAAAACACCCAGATGCTACAATCGCTGCAGCTTTCGATGCAAGAAGAGACGAGGTTTTTCTTCGAATTCAACAGCAAAATAGGGTGCTATTGATGGATCAACCCGTGATCATTATGGAAGATTTTGATTCTCCGGCCGACACCTTGGTATGGGTTGGTGATGCGAATGTTAAATTAAAAGAGATGCTGCAGACTAAGTCAAAACATGCTTTTGATGACGAAATTCAACCTTCAGCAATCGGACAGATAACAATCGCATTTCATCGATTTTCAATCGGGGATTTTGATGATATTGATCAAATTAAACCGAATTATACCAAAGCATTTTACAGCGCTTCGACAAAAGCATAATATTCACGTGTATTTTTTGATAAAAAAATGCGCAAATATCGGTATATCTAACAATGTGTGTTAACTTTGTGGAAAGTTTGCACGGATGACGCCGAAAATTGATACACAGATTGCTCAGTTAAGAACCATTTTTCATCAATTAAAAGCAAAAATTGAGCAAGAACGGAAAACAGTTCAACAATTAAATGTTGAATTAGAAGATGCTAGAAAGGAAATTGAACACCTTACCAATGAGCAGAAGACGTTCCAACAAGAAATCACCCGATTAACTGCGTTAGCTCAAGCAAACAAAAAACAACAGGCGATGGAGCCCAATTTGTTTAGTGGTTCTTCACGAAACGAGGCGGAAATCGATGCGTTGGTAAAAGAAATAGATTTTTGTATTGCCCAGTTAAAACATAACAATGGCTAAAGTATCCTTAAAGTTGGAAATTGCAGGAAGAACCTATCCGATTTCAGTCTTAGAATCTGAGAAGGATAAAGTGTTGAGTGCAGCGAACGCCTTGAATGCTTCCATTGAGTCTCTTAAAAAACACTATGCAGTGAACGATCAACAGGATTTATTGGCAATGGCTTCATTACAGTATTTAATGAAACCCTTGAGCAACACCCCTGTGGATTATAGTGAGATTGAACAAAAGTTAGACGATTTAACAGCTGAGGCTACGGACATGATCTAAGAAGTTACCAACCCTGAATTAATAATTTTAAAAAAAGGGTATGGATTTATTAGGAATAATTATCGGACTTGTTGTTGGTGGGGGCGGAGCCTTTGCTGTTCAACAATGGATTGTAGGTAACAAGGTAAAACAACGGATTTCAGAAGCTGAAAATGAAGCAGAACGCATCAAAAAAGAGCGTATGCTTCAAGCCAAGGAGAATTTTCTGAAACTTAAAGAAGAGCATGAAAATAACGTCAAAGAACGTGAACGTCGCATGCAATCAAACGAGGACAGAATCCGTGGAAAGGAAAAATCAATTAATCAAAAATTAGAAGATTTAAATCGAAAAGAAAAAGACCTTGAACGTTCCCAAGGAGAACTAACCCAAAAAAGTTCAACCCTAGATGGTAGAATACAGGAATTGGATAAAATCCAACAAAAACGTGTGGCTGAATTATCAAAAATTAGCAGCCTTCAACCCGAAGAGGCAAAGAAAATGTTAATGGACGCCTTGGTAGATGAAGCGCGAACTGCAGCGATGGCGCAAATTAAAGAGATTTCAGAAGAAGCCAAGTTAAACGCGAATCGCGAGGCTCGTAGAATCGTTATTCAAACCATACAGCGTGTAGCTACTGAACAGGCGATAGAAAATGCGGTTACAGTGTTTAATATCGAATCGGATGAGGTTAAAGGTCGGATTATTGGTCGTGAAGGTCGAAACATTCGCGCCTTGGAAGCTGCAACCGGCGTAGAAATTATCGTAGATGATACACCGGAAGCAATTATCTTATCTTGTTTTGATCCGGTGCGTAGAGAAATTGCTCGCTTGTCCTTACATCAATTAGTATCTGATGGACGAATCCATCCGGCGCGTATTGAAGAAGTTGTGGCTAAAACGAAAAAGAACCTTGATGAAGAAATCGCGGAAACAGGTCGACGGACGTGTATCGATTTAGGTATTCATGGCCTACACCCTGAGTTAATGCGAATGGTTGGACGTATGAAGTATCGTTCATCTTACGGTCAGAACTTACTTCAACACTCCAGAGAAGTGGCTAACCTTTGCGCAATTATGGCGGCTGAACTGGGATTGAATGTTAAAGTGGCTAAACGCGCAGGTCTTTTGCATGATATTGGTAAGGTTCCAGATGAAGAACCAGAATTACCACATGCAATCCTGGGAATGAAAATTGCAGAAAAATATGGTGAAAAACCCGATGTCTTGAATGCTATTGGAGCTCACCATGATGAAATCGAAATGAAAACATTGATTTCTCCGATTGTACAAGTCTGTGATGCGATTTCTGGGGCACGCCCAGGCGCTAGACGTGAAATAGTTGAAGCTTACATTAAACGAATTAAAGAGCTTGAGAATTTAGCACTTTCTTATGACGGAGTTGGTAGCGCGTATGCAATTCAAGCGGGACGTGAGTTGCGTGTATTGGTAGAGGCTGAAAAAGTAACTGACCAACGCGCTGAGGAACTTTCCTTTACGATTTCACAGCGCATTCAAACAGAAATGACCTATCCAGGTCAGGTAAAAGTGACCGTTATCCGAGAAAAAAGAGCAGTGAATTACGCTAAATAATGTATGCTTTCCGCTGATTTAAAACTCATCGCCGGCCCGTGTAGTGCAGAGTCTTACGAACAATTAAGAGTTGTTGCTCAAGCATTAGACACGGTGAATTTATTTGCCTTCCGAGCTGGGATATGGAAGCCTAGAACACAACCCGGTGCGTTTGAAGGGGCAGGAGATGAGGCATTACGTTGGATGCGTGATATTCGAGAGGAATTTGGTCTGAATGTATTAACCGAGGTTGCTAATTCAACACATGTAGAAAAAGTCTTAGCCCACGGATTTAATATGATGTGGATTGGCGCAAGAACAACATCCAACCCATTTTCTGTTCAAGAACTAGCGGATGCTCTTCAAGGAACAGAGGCAACAGTCCTAATTAAAAATCCTACGAATCCTGATTTAAAACTTTGGGTAGGAGGCATCGAACGTTTGTATAAAGCTGGTATTAAAAAGGTAATTGCTATTCACAGGGGATTTTCAACGTATGATAAACTGAAATATAGAAATCTTCCGAATTGGCAAATTCCAATTGCATTGCGTGCCGAGTTCCCTGGGTTAGAAATTATCTGCGACCCATCCCATATTTCAGGAATTGCAAACAATGTATTTGAAGTATCACAAAAGGCTATCGATTTGAAGTTTGATGGCTTGATGATTGAGGTTCATCCAAATCCCGCCGTAGCAAAAACAGATGCAAAACAACAATTAAACCCTAGAGAATATCTTGAACTGCTTGCAAGGTTGAATGTACGGAGCCGGGAGGCTATTGATCAAGAGGAGATTCGTGAGTTGCGCGCCAACATTTCAATTTTAGACAATCAAGTGGTTGAGCTATTTGCTAAACGAATGGAATTAGTTGAACAGATTGGGCACTACAAGAAACGGAATAATATTGCGATTTTCCAACCAAACCAATGGGAAGAAGCCTTGGCTAAATTTCTCAGATTATCCGAAGATGCAGAATTGTCCAAAGAGTTTGCTGCGGAAGTTTTTAAATTGATTCATCAAGAATCTATAGACATTCAATCAAAAATATTACGAAATTCTCATAAAGGTGATTCGAATCCCTAACATTGCATTGCCTTCTCATATTCAGGCTCCCGTATCTAAAAGCCATATGCAGCGAGAGCTATTATTGTCGGTTGTGGCAACTTCACCTACGCGACTCCATGGTAATTTCACTTCACTTCCGGATGATGTATTATCGGCCATTAAGTGTATTGAGTCATTTGGTGCTACTGTATTAATTATTGAAAATAGGATAGAAGTTATTCCACCCATCAACCCAGTAATAAAAGATGAACTTACTGTTCATGTTGGGGAGTCTGGTTTTTTAATTCGAAACATTATTTCTATTGGATTTTTATTTGCTCGGAAACTTTTAATTCATGCGAAAGGCACCTTGCTTACGCGTGAACTTCACATGAATGAGGCGCTTTTGACTCAACTGGGTTTGGTTAAATGCTCAAATCATGGAGAATGGCCTTTGGTTTTAGAACAAATTAATCCAAGCCAAAAACACATTCAACTTGATGCGTCTGCTACTTCTCAAATTGCATCGGGTGTCTTAATCCGCTTAGCTAAATCCACAGGGGAGCGTAGTTTGTGCTTAAAGAATCTTGTAAGTACACCGTACCTTGAAATGACGGTTGATAATTTAAGGAATCGAGGGGTTAATCTTTCGTGGGTCGATAACTGCATTTCCTTTGATGATAATTGCCAGATTCAAGGTCGAGATATTAAAATTGATGGGGATTGGAGTGGTGCTGCAAACTTGTTGTGTGTAGGCGCTATTACCAATGAAATTTGCATTAAAGGATTACGTCTGGAAAGCAACCAAGCAGATGAGTATATACTTGAAGTATTAACGATGTACGGTGCGCAAATGGAATGGAATGGAGATGTTATTACAGTAAAGTCTTCCGGAAATCGGTCGTTTAATTGTGATGTGACGCAATGTCCGGATTTGTTCCCATTACTTTGTGTTTTAGCCGCGTCGGCAAGCGGAACATCAATCATAAAAGGAACACAGCGACTAATGTTTAAAGAATCAGATCGCTTGAAATCCTCTACTGCAATGCTTAGCTCCTTAGGCGTTTCTTTTGAAACAGAAACCAATGAAATTCAAATTACGGGAGGAATTAATAATAAGTCTGCTCACATTGATACGTACAATGATCATCGGATTGTGTTAGCGGCGATCGTAGCATCAACAATCTCCGATTTGAATATTTCATTGAATGAAGTGGATTCCGTAGACAAATCATTCCCTGAAATGAAACTTTATCTGTAAACGGTAGTATATTAACCCAAATTAATATATTATGAAAAAAATCTATGTTTTAATCTTCGCTCTTTTAGGAGGAGTAAGTGCTAAAGCGCAAATGCTACAAGGGAATATTTCTTTTGATCCCTACATTGGGGTACCTAACTGGGCAAACTCCTTAATTTATAATCAATATGATGGTAATCAAACGAATATCCAAGATTATCAAGTGGTTGGAAGTATGTTGTCTTATGGTGGTCGTATTGAATATATGGCATCTGACAGGGTAGGCGTTGGAGCAGATGTTAACTATGAGGTATCTGGTTATTCGTATAAATTCGATGACAATGTATACGACGCCAATGATAACATACTAACTGATGCGAATGGTTATCCTTTAATCACTCAGTATCAAACCCAATATACCGCGAAGAAATTGCGTGCCATGTTTCGCTTGAATTATCACTTTGTTCAAGAGGAGAAAATAGATATGTATGCTGGCTTTGCAGGTGGTTATAAATCAGTGAATCGTGCGAGTGAGACAAATCCTACAACGTCTAGTTATACAGACGCAAATCTTGATGGTGCCTTAGTTCCCGTTACACTTCGTATTGCGATCGGTGCAAAAATGTACTTTACACAAAACATCGGTGCGCATGTTGAGTTAGGTGCTTTTGGAGGTGGCTTACTTCAAGCAGGACTTTCAGTTAAGTTCTAAGTACAGATAATTAA